>JAZDIO010000092.1:0-10340 GCA_043804965.1 Candidatus Firestoneibacteriota bacterium
TCCCAGAATTTACTCAAAAAAGAAAAAGGACGGGAAGGTTTTCGCCCTTCCGCCCCTTTTTTTTGTTTAGAATTTAGTGCTTAGTTCTTAGTTATTGCCCTTCTCATACTCTGCCACCAATGTTTCGTACTCCTCGAGTAACTCCTTCGGCATTTTAGCGCCGAATCTTTTGTAGTGTTCTTCTATGGATTTTATCTCTGCTTCCCACTCTTTAATGTTTACGGAGAAGAGTTTTTCCATGTCTGACGTGGAAACATCAAGTCCGGTCATATCAAAACCGTCGACGGAGGGAACACTGCCGATCGGGGTTGTTTTTGCTTTACCTTTACCGGCAGCTCTTTCCAGTATCCATTTCATTACGCGGATATTTTCGCCAAAGCCGGGCCACATGAATTTACCCTGCTCGTTCGTCCTGAACCAGTTTACAAAAAAGATCTTCGGAGCATTTTTCATCTTTTTGCCGACCTTAAGCCAGTGGCGGAAGTAATCACCCATATTATAGCCGCAGAAAGGAAGCATCGCCATCGGGTCTCTTCTTAAGACTCCTGACGCATGCGCGGCAGCCGCGGTAGTTTCCGAACCCATAATAGATCCGGAAAATACTCCGTGTTCCCAGGATTTGCTTTCATATACAAGAGGAAGCAGAGAACTCCTTCTGCCTCCGAATATTATCGCAGATATTGGCACGCCTTTTGGATTATCCTCTTCAGGCGAAAGTGTTTCACAATTTTTTATCGAGACCGTGAACCTTGAGTTGGCATGGGCGGCTTTGTCTTTGCCCTCGTACTTTTTCCCCTGCCAGTCAATTACGTTTTTAGGCGCTTTCCCCAGCCCTTCCCACCACGGCTCGTTTCTGTCCGTATCAAGACCTGTATTGGTGTAGAGCGTCGGGAAGAATTTATTGGCGCGCAGGGTTTTTATCATATTCGGATTTGTCTTCATGGAAGTACCGGAAGCCACCCCGAAGAAACCGTATTCCGGGTTTATAGCATAAAGTTGACCGTCTTTACCTACATTCATCCAGGCAATATCATCGCCAAGCGTCCATATTTTATAACCCGGGAGAGCCGGCTGCATCATTGCAAGATTTGTCTTGCCGCAGGCAGAGGGAAGCGCCGCCGCCACATAGGAAATTTTTCTTTTTGGATCTTCTATTCCCATTATTATCATATGCTCGGCCAACCAGCCTTCTTGAAGACCCAAATATGAGGCAATCCTGAGAGAAAAACATTTTTTTCCAAGAAGCGCGTTACCGCCATAACCTGAACCGTAAGACATCACAAGCCCTTCGGCAGGGAAGTGCATTATAAATCTACGGGCAGGGTCAAGTTCGCCGACGGAATGAATACCTTTTACAAATTTATCGCTGTTTCCTATCTTTTCAACAACATTACCGCCAAGGCGGGTCATTATTCTCATAGAGACCGCAACATATACCGAGTCGGTAACCTGCACGCAGGCCTTCGCGTAAGGCGAATCAGGATGGCCCATCATGTAAGGCATCACGTACATCGTCTTCCCTTTCATACAACCGGCGTAGAGGCCTTTCATCTTTGTTTTAGCTTCTTTCGGGTCCATCCAGTTATTGTTCGGTCCGGCCGTCTCTTTATCGGGATAGCATACAAATGTAAGGTTCTCGGTCCTTGCAACATCGTTAGGATGGCTTCTATGAAGATAACTGTCAGGATAGGTTTTTTTATTTAACTCAAAGAATATAGGGGTTCCGTTAAGTTTTTCCTTTTCAATCCCAATTTTTACAAGCTCCCGGGTCTCTTTTTCTGAGCCGACGCACCAGTGAATCTTTTCAGGTTTTGTAAGTTCTGCTATTTCTCTTATCCACTTCTCAAGCGGTGTTGCCAAGGTATTTTCCTCCATGGATACTCTCCAATCCGATATTTTCCTCTATTGGTGAATTATTTTACAGGCAAACAACCACATTGTCAACATTTTGTTAAAATATTTTAAAATTTAAAACTTACGCGAAGAACCGACCTTGTAACCGCGCCAAGCACAGTATACCCAAAATCTCTCCAGTCAAAGTACCCGTTCAGCAGTTCTTTCCCTGCCCCTACCGCCGCAGGAATTGAAATAGGCAGAATTATGTCATCGAATTTCTGAAGGGTAAACGTAATTTCTGATATTATGAAACCGGCAGAGAAATGAAGCAGTTTATTATATCCCTAATATGAAACTTCGATATTTTTTTCCGCTCCTGAAAAAGAAACAAATATTAAAAATATAAAATTAAACCCGCCGTATAATATTCGCTTTTTTCCCAGTTTGGATCAAAAAACCTGTTGTACAAAACGTAGACCTCAACACCTTTTACCGGAAACCCCCCGAGAATAGCGGTATATGAATTTGAAGGTGTGGTTAACACATAACTGGCATTCAAATAGCCGGCATAGATATAAACATAAAAGTCAAACAAATACTGGGTTATTTCCGCGGAAAAGGCCGTGGAAGGAAAACTGCTTATTGAGCCAAGGAGTTCGTCAAACCTGTACTGATAATTTGCAACCGGATTCATCACAAGGTTCAGATCGGTGTTATAACTATAGAAAAAACTGTTAATTTTTATTATGGTGCTTTTATAAAACGTTTCGTTTAATCCGGCAGAGAATATTGTCTGAGATAAACTCCATTCCGAGGACCTTGTCCGGTTTAACAGAGGGGGCTGCGGAGCCTGTAAAGGCGCAGAGCGCATCTGTGACAGCGGCGGAGTAAGGCCTTTAACCTGCAGGGCAAAATAAATTCCGGCATTAACAGAGGTGACAAAATTGCTCCAAAAATCCTCCGTAAATACCGGTATTTCCTTTTTCTTAAAGATATTATTCAGATTGGCCGTAAAAAGAAGGCTTAAATTATAGATACTGTAATCATCCACCCCTTTATAAATAGAGTAGTTGATTTCCTCGCTTGTAGCTTCCGACCTTAACCCGAATCCTATCTTATATAATTTCTCCCCGGCCCAGGAGTTGCCTTCCTTTTTGATGTAAACTCCATTAAGAAGTATATATGTCTCTTTTGATAAATCCAGCGACATATTAATACTGTTACTAAAATAGCCTGCTTCTCCGAATGTAGAATTATTCGAGAGGCTCGAAGAAATAACCGGCTTTGAGTAAAGACAAAATAATATTAATATCAACAGGATTTTCGAAAAAGCACCTTTCAATAGAATACCCTCCTCTTGCTTTACAGCCTTCTTAATTCTTTAATAAATATTCCATCCCGGCTTTTGCGGATTCATTTATAGGATTCACGATTAGAACTTCCCGGAATATCTGGGTCGCTTTGGTTTTATCTTTCATATACGCGTACACCCAGCCGGTCATCGCTTTTACTCCCATATCAAGCGGGTAGAGCTCCATGACTTTCGAATACTCCCTCAGGCTTCCCGCATAATCTCCGAGACAAAGACAGGCATATGCAAGCCTGGACCTGGAATAATAATGTTTAGGGTCCACGTTCAGGGCTTTACAGCATACTTCCTGCACTTTTTTCCAGTCTTTCAGAACATAGTATTCATAACTCTGATAATTAAGAGGTTCAATCGCGCGGGGCATTATTTCCGATGCTTCCCCGTACAGCAGAGCCGCTTGATCGAGTTTATTTAAAACTGTTTCAAGATACGCCATTCTCATCTTCATTACATATTTGAGATTACCGTCCAATTTCGCATTATACGCAGTTTCAATAATCTTCAGCGCATCGGCCGACTTACCTTTTGCTTCCGCGGCGTATGAACTGTTGAAAACCTCGCCTACATCCGCAGCTCCCACCCCCGTACAAAATACCAGTACTGCAAACATCAAAACACCTTTTACCATCCTTCTCATATATCCTCCTTACCCTTTCAGGGTACTTAATTTTTCTCTCTTTTTATTAAAATTTCCGTATCCTTTGTTTTTATGTTCAACTCCTGTATGAATTTTTGGTCATGTATTTTAATCCTGCAATCATAGTGTGCCGGAGTCCTCCCAAGAAAAGAGACGGTATTACTGCTTTCAAGCGTTGAATTGTCAATATATGACAGGTTGACATTATTGTTGGAAATACCGGAAAAGAAAGACTGTAGAAACAGGATAATATTTTTATAAACACTGTTCACACTGATATCCAGGGGAAGAAAATCCTTCCAGAGGAGCCTATACTCAGAAAGCGGCAATGAAGGCAGCGCAAGAAAAATGTAACGGAGCAAAGAATCCTTTGGACCGGAATATCTGTAGAATCTGAAAACATTCTTATGTGTTTCAAAATACAGCTTTGCTTTCCTGTTTTTCAGATAGGTAAACCCATTCTCATCCATTACCACCTCGACTTTCTCTCTCTGCTCCGCTGCTTTTTTCCCCGGATATTTAATTAAAAACGAGAACTCAAAGGAGTCTTTCATAATGAGCTCGAATACTTTTTTCTTTTTGACCGACTCGAATAAAGCAGAAAGTATCTGGCCTTTTACCGGAAGGAGTTTGTTTGCGAATTTTCCTCCATCTGTCACTACCTGCTCGAATCTATATTCCTGCGTACCGCTTAATTTGCCAAGGTCTTTTTGAATATGAATATGGATATGCGGAAACGGTGAATAACCGGAATTACCGCAGTACCCTATCAATTGTCCGGCTTCAACATACATCCCGGCTTTTAAAACCACAGAATTTTTCTTTAAATGGCAGATTTTCACGTAAAAGCCCCTGTTATCGTAGATTATTACATTATTTCCCCAGTTATTCTCCCTGTTGACCGAACCTATTTCATTATCGGAAATATCGTTTACGGCCGCAGCCACTGTGCCGGAAACAGGAGAAAGCACCGGCTTTGAATAAGCAAAAAAACTTTCCGGTTTTCCGGGATTTCCCTCAAACTGGCGGTCTTTTTCATCCGTAAGTATGAAGTCCACACCGTATTTCCAGATACCTTTGTGCGTAACATCATCTTCAAAAGCCTGCGAAACTTTCCACTCCCCGGAAAAGGGCAGGGATATAGACGGCAGATCCTCTCCGAACCTTTTAGTATAATTAATATAATTATCCAGATTCTCTTCGGGGGTCTTACGATAAGAGACCGTTCTTAGTCTTACATTCATAATGTCCGTGTAGTAAATAAACAGAAGCACCGTGATATTAAAAGGCAGGGTAAAAACCGGAAGATTATACATATTAAAAACCAGCTCCGAGGAAACCAGGATAAGGTAAGCTATAATTACCGCGAAGACGGAGACCAGATACGCTTTTATAGAAGGAATAAGGTAGACACCTCCGACCGCGATAGCAATCAGCATATAATTAAAATAATTGGTATCCGAATAGGTCGCGGCAACGCTGGAGGCAAAAAAGCCCAGGATCAGCGCGCCGGCGTAATAACCTATCAAAGAAAGCAAAAAAACTATCCTGGAGTGCAAAAAGAGCGCAACCGCAAGAATAACGCCTGCCAGAACACTCTTAGAAAAAAATATCGAAGCCAGAGAGGCAAAATATCCGGAAAGCCACGCCGGCATATTAAGATACTCCGCAGGAATCTGTTCTATTCTGCAGGCAGAAAGGAATCCGGGCACTTTCATCGCCGCCAGATAAACTATACCGCTCACAATCACAAAAGGGATGCTCAATACCGGAAGCGCTGCGTATTTTTTCATAAAGTGGCCGAATGTTATAGTAAGCACTATTGAAAGTATCCCTGCAGAAAAAACCAGAAGCAGCGTAAGCAGCGAGAGTTTAAAGAGCACTCCTACGGACAAACCGACAAGGAGAGGATTGTAATAATAGTAAGATTCTAACGGCATCTTTTTTGAGAAGGTAAGTTTACTGAAAATATAAGCGGAAAGTACGGCAAGAATACCGCAAAGCCCCGCATTAAGGTCCAGTAAAGTCACAACGGCAATTATCCCGCCAAGAAGCAGGCTGTCCGAAAAAAATACTTCGGAATAAACAAATATTAATTTTTTAAATTTGTTCAAAATTTCACCTTAAGCCTTTCTGGTATTCTTTCTTTCCCTGTGATATCCTCAAGCTTTTCTTTCTCCCGTATAAGCTCCATCTCTTTCTTTTCGGAGATAAGGACAATATTCGGCCTGTATTCTATGAACTGCATCCACTGGGTAACGCAATACGCTCCGGCAGGATGGAAAACCAGCGGCGTGCCGGTCGCGAGCGGCGGGAGTTTCACGGTCTCTCTGACAATATCAATATTCATGCAAAGCGGCCCGTAAAGAGTAACATCTTCCGCCGGCCCCTCAATATCAATCCCGACTTTTACCGGAATATCATACCAGTTGGTCGTAACAAGTAAGTTCACTCCGGCATCAATAATATATGCTTTTCTTCCCGTGGGCAATCTTTTCGAACCGGTAACGGAAGCTAGCAGATACCCAGCTTCGTCTATCATCGCCCTTCCGCTCTCTATGTATATGGTGGGGAGCTCCCCGGGAGATGTTTTTTCCAGAAGAAGCGCGCTAATAGCTTTGGCAAACTCTTCCACAGGGGGAACCGTAACATCTGGCGGCAGGTAGATACCTTTAAGCTTGTTTCTTGAAGGAAAACCGCCTCCTATATCAATATAATCCAGGGTGATCTTCAGCTCTTTCTTCAGAATACTTGAGAAATAAAGGAGTTTTTCCACCTCTAGACGGTAGGCCTTTGTAGTCAAAATGAAAGTACCTATATGGCAATGGAGCCCGGTAAGGTTGAGCTTCCCGCCCTTGTGAATTCTCTTTGCCGCGGAAAAGGCCTGGGTACTCTCGTAATTAAACCCGAACCTGTTCCAAGCCGGAAAAATACCCGCGTCAAGGCTCAATCTTAATCCGACGTCTATCTTCTTATTAAGCTTTGTGGCTATCTCTTCCAGCCTATAGATTTCATCAAAATTATCAATATTTATCATCGCGCCGTCTTTAGCGGCTCTTTCAAGTATCTCTGCACTCTTATTCGGTCCGTTAAAAATGATCTTCTCCCCCGAAACACCAAGGTTCCTTGCTTTTTCATATTCAAACTGCGAAACCACTTCGGCAAGGCTTCCCTCCTGATGAAAGATTGAACAAACTGCGCCGAGATAATTAGTCTTGTATGACCAGCCGAAAACAACCTTGGGATAATAAGCTTTGAATACTTTCTTCGAATTCCTGATAGTTTCTCTTATTTTCTTTTCGGAGAAAACAAAACAGGGCGAGCCGTACCTGGCGATAATATCCTTTATCGGTACACCGTCTATCTCCGTGGTCTCCTTTTCGTGATAGCCGACCTGGAATTTATTGACCGAGCCGATGTTCTGCTCTATGAGTATGGGTTTTTCATACAGCCTCTTCATATCCTCTCTCCGGTTACCGTTATCTTTTCAAAGTCAGCAATATCTCTTATAAGTTCGCCGACATAGCGGATCAGCAGTTTTCCGATTTTATATTTATTGCTGAATTCCTTTTTTCCTTTAGTCAAGTTCTGCACGTAGCGCTCCGGCAGGTTAATTCCGCAGGCCGTCGCCAGATAAACCCAGGCGGGAAATCGCGGGTTAATTTCCAGAAGGTAAAGCTCCTCTTTGGCCGTAAGGCAGAATTCAAGCTCAAACCCGCCGGTAAAACGCGTGGCTTTGATGAATTCTTTTCCGGTCTCAACCAGGCGCGGGTTATCTATAGAAACCGCCGCCCAGATCTTACCCTGCTGGGTAAGGAGGAGTTTTTTTATCGGCACCATTCCGAGAGAGGTTCCTTCCTTCCCCGAGAGCCCTATAAGATTGTAGTCGTTGCCTTCCAGAAACTGCTGGGCCAACACAGGCAGTCCCCATTTTTTTGCCAGCTGTTCAAAACAGCTGTGAGCTTCATTGTAGGACCTCGCCGTGTGCGCTTCATAGAAACATCCTTTTATCATTACCGGGAACCCCGTAATTTCAAGCGCCGAGTTAAGTTCTTCAAGCGAGGAGACCGTGAAAGTCGCGGGTGTTTTTATCCCGATTTTTTCCGCGAGAAGCTGAAGATTCATCTTCTGCGTTCTTTCAAACTGCTCTTTATTCGGAAGGATAAGGCCTATTTTTTTCTCGGCCAGGCGTTTCGCATTTTTAATGTAATGCGGGAGTTCGGAATCAAACGCGGGAATTATAATATCTACTTTCTCTTTTTCGCAAATATAAAACAGCCTTTCAAAATATTTTTCCCCGGACACGGAAGGATAGGGCAGGAGATACGCTTTGTCAACATATTGGTCGAGGTAAATTCCGGGTTCCATAGCGTCATAAGCCAGACCGATACACCGGTAAGCAGGGTTAGCTTCCTTTAAACTCCTGATAATACCTGTACCCGAACCGGGATTCTCGACGGAGTTTATCCCTGAAACCGCAATGGTAAGTTTCTTCATTCAACAAACCCTTTTATCTTCAAGAGTTCGAGAAAATCAATGATGTCCCTCTCGGCTTCTTCTTTTGAGACTTCAAATTCCTGCGCCAACCGGTCCCGTATTTTATCGATATTATTCGTTTCTTTCAGTTTTTTTAAAATTTCTATGCCTGTAGAGTTGGCTGTATAAGAAATCCCGGTCTGCGGATCAAAAATAAATCCGTTCTCATTCATCGCAACTCTTTTTAATTTTTCATTCATTTTCCAGTCTCCCTGAACCAAAACTTTCACCCAAAATTTCCCGTAGAACTATATTATACAATAAACCACGCACTAAAAACCAGAAATAAACAAACATCCCTTATATATCAATACGTAAAGTAACGCAGATTAGACTATAAAACAGCATAAAAGATTACAAAAAATAAATAGGTTTTAATAGATAAGGGCGGGGTTGGGGTAGTGTTTATCACTGGCCATTTACTGTAACTTTTTCATGAGATAACCCGGTCTTTTAAGAATTTAGTAATAGCCGTGAACACTGAGCCACTCTTTAAATTCTATTGCTGCATCTTCAATGTTTTTTCCCAGACTTTTTTCGATAACACTTATATTGAAATCTTTTTGATTTTGAACTTCTTTAACAAGAAGCACCAATCTGCCTTTTTCTTTTGTGTAACGTAAAAACAATGCGGTTATCCACTGTGAGAACGTCACATTATTCTTTGCGTCTGAAACAAGATCAGCAAGATTTACTCTCGAATTCTTTTTACTGTATTCCCTTAAGCAATATTTAAAGTAATCCATTATTTCATTATTTATTTCTACTATTCCCTGTGTCGGTGTAATGGCTATAGTCAATATTTCATCAAAATAACCCGGCAAATAGCCGAGAATGTTCATCTTGTTCAGGATATGCACTGCTTCATGCAAAACGGCACCTATACCTGCCCTGTTTCTTTGCTGACAAACAAATAACCGCACAGATATTTTTTCCCTTCAATAGTCATTTCATTAAAAACAGCAGCACCGTATTTTCCTACCGGCTCAACACCGATAATCTTTTGCATATCCTTAAATTGTTCGTATTTTTCCAAAGCAACTACTATAAATCTGGTATATTTTGGATCAAAGTTCTTTACATACAAGTCACCATTTTCTTTTATTATTTCAAACAAAACACTATTTATACTGTTTTGTTCCTCGCTTATATTTTCCAGATTTGTAATCCATACAAACCTATCGTCTTTCATTACTTTTAGATTTAAAGGCACCT
The DNA here is from genome assembly GCA_043804965.1 of Candidatus Firestoneibacteriota bacterium. Classification (GTDB taxonomy): domain Bacteria; phylum Oederibacteriota; class D2-FULL-39-29; order D2-FULL-39-29; family D2-FULL-39-29; genus D2-FULL-39-29. The sequence goes on from JAZDIO010000092.1 coordinate 9,594, forward strand.
TTTTTATTTCATTACTAAAATATCCAATATCTTCATAGTTCCTAAAATGTTCCTGTTTTAAGGAAGAACAGGAAGCAAGAAAAAACAAAAAAAGTATTACAACTAAGATATTTTTTGCAGTCACATGGCCTCCGAAGTCCCTTGGATGTCGGGTTCTTGCCTTTGTTATAAATCTATTTTCTCCAAATTTTACCCGGAAAAATTTGGTAGCGCGTACGGGGCTCGAACCCGTCATCTCCACCTTGAGAGGGTGATGTCCTAACCAATATATGCCTTTGGGCATGACGCGTAAGGAAATTCTCATTTACTTCGTAATCGCATTATGACAAATGCGCCATAATGAGGATATCTTAACATCTACAAGGGTTTTCTTCAAGTTAAATTTTTATAACATTTCTCAAACTGCTTTTGTGGCAGAAGCTCACAACTTGTCCCAAATGTCTTTCATAAGTTTTAACCGCTTCAATCTTGTGCTTCGGTGCTAAAAAGTACGGGTATGGATGGCTTAAATATTCTGTATATTTGTATAAATAATCCCAAATAAATAGGCTCTGTCCCCTTTATCTAGAGGCAGCCCGTTTATTTTGCTATTAAATTTATTTCACCTTAATGAATTATATAAACTATAAACGATGAAGTCAAGATATTTTGCTTTACAATTTATACTGTTTCTTAATATATTTTCCGTTATAGCAAGTCCTGAAAATCATATATTTTATTTTTATTTTAAAACAATTCACTTATTGT
>JAZDIO010000093.1:0-11013 GCA_043804965.1 Candidatus Firestoneibacteriota bacterium
ATAAAAGAGGCCACAAAAAGCTTTACGCTAACGCTGAATGATTGCCTTATCTGCGCAACCGCGGTTAAGTTGAATGAATTTATAGTTACAAGGAACGCAAAGCACTATCCCTCTAAATATGTCAGAACAATCAAGCCCAGATATTAGTTAGAAAAAATACTTCTAAAATCGGGGCCAGGCACAGGGAAAAGCCGTTGTCAGTCACCTGTTAGAAAAGATGGCGCTAGATTCCAGATAAGCTTGCCGTTACTCCAATATTCTTCATCCGTGTCATCTCGTTTCTCTATCTGTGCCCTCAGCCCAGGTATTTAGCTTTTTCGGGGCATACTTTGTACTACATACTTCCCCGTTGTTTGTTGTATAATTATCCTTGTGAAAACTTTTAAAGATAAAATACCCGGTATTCTCGGCGCGCTTGTTTTTCTCCTGCCGCTTTCTATATATATTATTACCGCCTGCCCGGTTGTTTTTGCGGGGGACAGCGGGGAGCTTATTACCGCAGCGTATACTCTTGGGGTGGTTCATCCTCCGGGGTATCCTTTATTTTGCTTGCTTGGCAAGGTGTTTTCATATTTACCACTTGCCGGTGTTGCCTTCAGGGTCAATCTCTTAGCCGGATTCTTTGCGGCTTTAGCGGTTTATATTCTATATCTGCTGATAAAAAAACTGATTGCCGGGAATATGGGGGTGTTTCTTGCTTTTTGCTCGGCGCTTCTTCCGGCATTTTCCGCTATTTTTTGGGAGCAGGCGCTTTTTGCGAAAGGGGCGATCTATACACTTAATGCGTTTCTAATTATTGCAATATATTATCTCCTGGTCCTTGAAGCAGCCCCGATACTTATAGGTTTTATCGCGGGACTTTCTCTGACGAATCACCACACTGCCCTTGTTTTCGTCGGAATGGCTTTTCTTTATCTCTTCTTTACAAAAAAAGAAAAAATGAAAACACTGTCAGGTTTTTTAATTACCGCTATTATTACTGTGGTAACAGTATATTTATACCTGCCTGTCTCAGCGGCAAGCAAACCGGCTATTAATTGGGGCAACCCAAAAGATCTCGAAAGCGCTCTTTTTCATATTTTCCGCATACAATACGGAGATCTAAAAATGCCTCTTACTTGGGCAGTTTATTTAAAGAAGATATTTGTCTACGGTAAATTAGTTTTTATGCAGTTCAATTTTGTTTCTTTAGCGGCCGTATTTGGAATACCTTATTTATTTAAGAATAACAAGAAATACGCCTGGCTGTTGTTGCTTTCCGCCGTCGTATTTTTCTTTCCTCTGCTCTATAAAACAGAACACAATCTCACAGTTCATATTCTATATATGAATAGAGTGTTTCTAATTCCGCTATCTGTAATCTTTGCGATTTGGATCGCTGCTGGTTTTGCTTTCCTGTTTGAGAAGTTTGCCCCAGCCAAATTTCTTTATTTGGTTCCTGCCGTCATACCGTTTCTGCTCATTGGATTAAACTACGAAAAAACCGAGAGGAGTAAAAATTTTATTATTTATGATTATGGAGTGAACACTTTTAAATACTTGGAAAAAGACGCAATTCTTTTTACCTCGGGGGATCATTCGTCTTTTATTTCCGTTTACCTTAAAGTTGTTGAAAAAGCAAGGCCGGATATAACCTGTTATGACGATACCGGTTCTGTCTTTGAAAATATTTATGGCGTGGATTTTCTAAAAATGGACAGGGGCAGGCATGAACAGCGGCTTACAGACGTGCAAATGAGTATTTTAAAGGTTTCCGGAAAGCCGGTATATTTTGTGATGGGGAATAACATTCAGAATGTGGCTTTTTTTAATAAGAGTATTGCCTATAAGCCATATGGGCTGGTTTATAAAATAACAAATGAAGAAAAGGGCGATTTTTTCCGTAAGGACCTAGGGAAAAGGCTTAATTTTAGAAATCTCGATAATTTTAAACCTTATGACTATCTTGAAACGGATCTTGCCAGCCAGATATATTTTATGAAGGGAGAAGATTTATATTACAGGGGCCTGGTTTCTGAAGCGGACGCAGTCTATGATAAAGCGATTGAGGTGGGCGGCGACGTGGATACTCTGCAAAATAATATGAATATCGTTTTTATGCGCCCTGAATTCAAAGGGAAAATGCTTAAATTCGCGCAGGATGTTGTTAAGAGGAACCCTTATCAGTCCGAGGCGCACGGCAATATGGGGAATGCATATATGTTTTCCCTGGATTTTGACAAGGCCATACTTGAATATAAAAAGGCGCTTGAAATTGAGCCCAAGAGCGCGGAGACTATGCACAACCTGGGCGTTGCTTACCTTAAAAAGAAAGATTATGAGAATGCTGCCGGGTGTTTTAAGAAATCCGTTGAGCTCTATCCTGTGGTTCCAACTGATTTTCTTAACCTGATGGATTGCTATGTTAAAATGAATAAGATAGAGGAGGCTGTTAATGTATCTGCGGCAGGCGCCAGCTTTCATCCAAACAGCGCGGAAATAAGAATGAATTGCGGTAATCTTCTGCTGCAAACCGAGAGATATGAGGAAGCGCTTAAAAACTATGATTTTATCATTAAAAATATCAACCCGAATGTTCCGGAAGTTTACAATAATATGGGAATAGCGCTCCTGCGGATGAAAATGGCAGCTCAAGCCGAGCCGTATTTTCAGAGAGCTGTAGAAATAAAGCCGGAATATAATGAAGCCAGGAAAAATCTCAATGCAGTGAGGGAGTTCTTAAAAAAACAGAAATGATAAATTACCTGGAGAAAGCGGAAATTCTGAGAGGCAAATCGGATTTTAAAGGTGCGGCAAAATATTATTCTCTGGCAGCAGGCAAAGAGAATAATTTGGAAACCTTGCTTGGGCTTGGAGATATGCTCCGGATGACGGGAAAATTTGACAGGGCCGGGAAAGCATATCTTTTGGCTATGAAGCTTTCCGGAAATGACAGACTCTCTTATGCCGATGCTTCTGCCGGTTACGGGATGTCTATGCGCGGTAAGATGGACTATTCAAAGGCGGAAAAATTTTTAAAATTTTCTGAAAAAATATATATAAAAGAGGGAGATAAAGAAGGCCGTGCATTTGCTCTCTGGACCTTGGGCGGCCTATACAGGATAAAAGGCGATTTAAAAAACGCTGTTTCTAATCTGAATACGGCGCTGTTGTTTTACAAAAGATTAAACAATAAAAGAAACATTGCTTATGCGCTTTGCGCCAGAGGAGGAACTCTCCGTATTCTTGGGAGGTTTAAGGAGTCCCTGCAATGCTATAAAGCGGCGAACAAATACTTTATAAAACAGAAGGATACATTTGGAGAAGCGTATTCAAATTGCGGGATGGGGAGCGCCAATAGAATGCTTTTGAACTTCCGCCTTTCGGAAGTATTTTATAAAAAAGCGGAGAAGCTTTACACTTACTTTAAAGACGAAATAAATTATGCCTATGTTCTCTGGGGGCATGCAAATACTCTGCTTTGTCTGGGGGAGTTTAAAAAAGCAAAAAAACTGAATAAAAAGGCAGGTAATCTTTTTAAAAAATGGAAGGATGAGAGGGGCTTAGTCTATATTCTTCTTCAATCCGGAGAAATCGAGAGGAATTTTGGGGGCAGAACAAAAGCTCTTAATTTTTTTAAAAAAGCCGTAAAAATAAGCCAAAAATATGGTTTTAAAATAGAGGAAATTCATGGTGAAATGGGAATCTATTTAATATCTTTAAAGGGGGTAAATCCCATACAAAAGTATGATAAATTCAGTACAAAATGGTATAGTGTTTTAAAAAAGAACAGTGTGCTCAATTTTCCTTGATTTTTCCTCTTAAAACCGCTAAAATACTTTCCTATGTTTGCGGTAGTTCTTGCCGGCGGTATGGGAAAACGGATGAAATCCGCCCTACCCAAGGTATTGCATAAAGTCTGCGGGAAACCAATGATTTTACACATTTTGGACCAGCTTGGCTCTATGAAGCAAGTAGAGAAAGTAGTGGTTGTTGTCGGTTATAAAAGGGCCTTGGTAAAAAAGGTTCTTCCCAAGATGGCAAAGACCGCTGTGCAAAAAAAGATGCTTGGCACGGGTGATGCGGTAAAGAGCGCAAGGTATCATTTTAAAAAGTATGACGGGAATATTTTGATCCTTTGCGGCGATACTCCGCTTATAAAAGCTAAGACCCTGGAGAAAGTATTAAAGATTCACGAAGAAGAAGAAAACGCTGCGACCATTGTAACAACTTTTGTTAGAGACCCTGCCGGCTACGGCAGGATTCTTCGTAACAGGGAAGGCCAAGTGCTTGGTATAGTGGAAGAAAAAAGCGCGACCGTTCTTGAGAAGAAGATAAAAGAGATTAATACGGGAATATATTGCTTTGCTTCAAAAAAACTTTATTACGCGCTGTCCAGGATCAGGAAGGACAAAATTAAAGGCGAGTATTACCTGACGGATGCGATTGAAATATTAAGAAAAAAGAGATTGAAGATCGGAACGGCTCTGGCAAAGGATTCAGGCGAGGTAATGGGGGTTGACGACCTGTTCCGGCTTAAAGCTGCCGAAAAATATCTTAGGGGGTAAAATGCTGGTTTTAAGAAATTATAAGTTAAAAGTGTTCGGGGGAAGCGCTAATCCCGATCTGGTAGCAAAGATTTGCAAATACTTGCATACTTCAGTGGGAAAAATGGAATTGAAGAGGTTCCCTGACGGCGAGACCTGGGTAAAGATTGCTGATAATGTCAGGGGCGCTGATTGTTTTGTTGTTCAGCCGACTTGTATGCCGACAAACGAAAATCTTATGGAATTATTCCTGATGATAGATGCTTTTAAGCGGTCGTCGGCGAGAAGAATTACGGTGGTTATCCCTTATTACGCCTATGCGAGACAGGACAGAAAAGATCAGCCGAGAGTGGCAATTTCCGCAAAATTGATAGCCAATCTTTTAACAAGCGCGGGGGCTTCCCGTATTATAGCAATGGATTTGCACGCGCCGCAGGTGCAGGGTTTCTTTGATATTCCCGTGGATCACCTGATAGCAGAACCGGTTCTATCAAGAGAATTTGCCAAGAAAAAAATTCCTAATCTGGTTATAGCGGCTTCCGATATGGGCGGCTCGAAGATGGCCAGAAGTTTTGCGGAACGGATGGGGACTTCTATAGCGATCGTTGATAAAAGGAGGCATCACTCAAATAAGGTAGAAGCGCTTTCCCTTATCGGAGATGTCGATGGAAAGAATGTTTTAATACCCGATGATATGATCTCAACGGCAGGTACTATGGTTGAAGCCGCTAAATTTTTACAAAAACACGGAGCAAAGGATATTTATGCCTGTTGTACTCATCCGGTTTTCTCAGGCAATGCTTTGGAAAAAATAAAAAATTCCGTTATAAAAGAAGTAATGGTAACCGATACTATTCCTTTGCCGGAAGCGGCTAAGAAAATCAAAAAAATAAAAGTCATAACGGTTTCGGGAGTGCTCGGAGAAGCTATTAAGAGCATTCATAACGAGACCTCGGTAACAAAATTGTTCCGTTAACAAGTTATTACAAAAGTTAAAAAATAGAAAGCAGGAGGAAATATGGAGCAGGTAGAATTAAAAGCAAAAGCAAGGGACAGCAAAGGTAAAAATGCTGCCCGCCGCCAGAGAGTAAACGCGGAAATACCCGCGGTACTTTACGGCAAAAAGGAAGGCGGAGAATCCCTTACCCTGGTAACAAAAGAGGTCGGAAAAGTTATCTCAAGCAAAGGCCGTAATGTAATGCTCAATTTGAAAATTGACGGCAAGGCGGATGTTGTTGCGATGTTCAGGGAAGTTCAGAAACATCCGGTAACCGGCGAGATTATCCATGTGGATCTTTACAAGGTGAACATGAAGGAAGCAATTATTGTCCTTGTGAAAACAAAGATTAAAGGTGAAGCTCCGGGTGTAAAGCTTGGCGGTATTTTGGAGCAACCTTTAAGGCAGGTGCGTATAAAAGCGCTGCCTGATAAAATTCCGGAAGCGATCGTTATTGATGTTTCGGGGCTTAACATCAATGATTCCCTCCATGTGGAAGACTTAAAGCTTGGAGAAGGCATTCAAATACTGGATAACCCGAGGGATGTAGTGGCAACCGTAAGCGTAGTTAAAGAAGAGGTTGAACCTGTCCCCGGTGAAGTTGCTGCAGATGCCCCGACCGGTCCCGAAGTTATCGGCGAGAAAGAACGTGAAGAAAGACGCCTGGCTGTTGAGAAAGAAAAAGAAGGAAAAGGCAAGGAAAAAGCTGAAGCGAAAGAAGAAGCAAAAAAAGACGATAAAAAATGAAGCTGGTAATTGGGCTTGGCAATCCCGGAGACAAATACTTAAACACGCGGCATAACGCGGGTTTTCTCGTGATTGATGAGCTTGCGAACCGTCTTAATTTAAAAGTTTCAAGAAAGGAGTGTTTTTCCTTCCTTGGAGAAAAAAAAGAAGTGCTTTACGCGAAACCGCAGACTTTTATGAATAAAAGCGGAGAGGCTGTAAAGTGTATGCTCAGTAAATTTAGAGGTACTGTACAAGACCTTATTGTGGTTTACGATGATTTAGATCTTCCGCTTGGGAAGCTGCGGGTACGTCACGGCGGAAGCAGCGGCGGACATAAAGGCGTTCAGTCTGTTATTGATTGTCTGGCGGATACGGGCTTTACCCGCGTCCGACTAGGTATCTCCAGCTTGGAAAAACCAAAAGCAGTTGTCGACTATGTGCTTTCACGGTTTAAAAAGGAAGAAAAAGAAACTTTACAAAATTCGCTTGTTTTGGCGGCTGAGGCCGTGGAGTTTCTGCTTGCCGGCAATACCGTCGAGGCCGCGATGAATAAATATAACGGCTGATGGCTAAAAAACTTTCTATAATATTTTTAATTATTTTTCTTTCCGGAGTTTTGGCTTATATTGTTGTTAACGCTCCCTGCGGAATAAAAGTATCGGCGGAAGAAAAAGCAGGCCGAAAAATAGAAAAATTCTGTCTTGTAAATATAAATACGGCGGGGGAAGCTGAGCTTGACACCCTGCCCTCGATAGGTCCGTTTGCGGCAAAAAGAATAATTGAATACAGGGCGCAAAACGGCAGATTTAAAACGATAGATGAATTGAAGAATGTCCGGGGCGTCGGCGAAAAGACTTTTGGAAAGCTAAAAGATAGGATTAGAGCGGAGTAAGAATGCTTATAGGGGAAAATATAGCGGGCCGAAGCCCGGCGATAAAAAAATTATATAACCTTATCTCAAAAGTTGCTCCTACCGATTCTACCGTGCTTTTAACCGGGGAAACAGGTTCGGGTAAAGGCGTATTTGCCGAAGCTATTCACAGATTGAGCAAACGCGTTGAAGGCCCCTTTGTTTCGATTAATTGTTCCGCCATACCGGAAACTTTACTTGAGAGCGAACTTTTCGGTTATAAAAAGGGTTCCTATACCGGAGCTTCTTCCGACAGGAAGGGGCTTATGGAAGAAGCCCATAAGGGTTCGATATTCTTGGATGAAATCGGAGATATGTCGCTGTCGCTTCAGTCAAAAATGCTTCACGTCCTGGAAAATGGAGAGGTAAGGCGGCTCGGGGATAACGAATCTAAAAAGATTGACGTAAGAATAATTGCCGCCACCAATAAAGATTTGTGGAAGGAGATCAGCCTTGGAAAATTCAGAGAAGATCTTTTCTTCCGTATTAATGTAATAAGGCTTCATGTACCGCCGCTCCGGGAGAGGCGAGAAGATATTCCGATACTTATCAGGTATTTCATGGAGAAATACAATAAAGATTACAATAAGGATGTTATCCGTATTTCAGATGAGGTTCACTCGGTTCTTATGCGTTACGATTATCCGGGAAATGTAAGGGAGCTGGAAAACATAGTAAAGCATTCGATAATATTTTCCGAAAATGGGATTATTGCAAAAGCAGATCTGCCTTCTGGAATGCCGGAACCGGCGCTCTTAGAGGGTCCCAAGGGGGAATCGGCCGATGAAAGACAGATTCTTAGGGATAGTTACGAAACAATAGCTGCCGTTGAAAAACGCCTGATTGAAGAAACCCTGCGAAAAACCGGGAACAATCACACTATTACGGCGAAGAAACTCGGTATTTCCCGCTCCACGCTCTGGAGAAAAATGAAAGGGTACGGAATAGACAAATAACAATTACTAAAAACAAAGCATTAAGCACTAAAAAGGAAGTTTATTAATATAAATTCAATGATTTTGTTTAGAATTTCGAATTTTGATCTTAGTGCTTGCTTCAACTGGGGGTTTTATGAAAACAAAGAAACTTGACAAAAAGAAAGTAATTTTACAGGACGGCAGATATTTAGTGTACTATGGGTGGAAAAAGAAAGAAAAATCAGGGAAAAAGAAAACAAAGTCTGCAGGAAATTAATAAAAGTATATTGGAGGGAAATATTATGAAAGTGGTTGTAACCGGCGGGGCTGGATTTATAGGGTCGCATATCGGGGATGTTCTTATAGATAAAGGGTATGAGGTGATTGCGATAGATAACCTTGTTTCCGGTAAAATTGAGAATGTTAACAAGAAAGCTAAGTTTTATAAGGCGGATATAAGGGGCGGAGATATCATCCAGATTCTCAGGAACGAGATGCCTAATTATATTATCCATGAAGCGGCACAAATGAGCGTTTCGGCTTCGGTCAGAGACCCTCTTTTTGACGCGGAAAATAATATAATAGGTACGCTGAATCTTTTGGAGTTTGCCAGAGTAAACGGCGTTAAGAAATTTATTTTTGCTTCCTCAGGAGGGACGGTTTACGGCGAACCAAACAATTTTCCCGTGACCGAGAAATTTTCTCTTGGGGCAACCTCGCCTTACGGTATTTCAAAAATGACAGGAGAATATTATATCAAATTTTATAACAGGCAGTACAAACTGAATTATACCTGTCTTAGGTATTCAAATGTTTATGGGCCGAGGCAGGATCCGCATGGAGAAGCAGGAGTAGTGGCTATTTTTACAAAATCTATGCTTGCGGGTATTACACCGACCATAAACGGTGACGGAAAATATATCAGGGACTATGTTTACTGCAGGGATGTGGCAAAGGCAAATCTTCTGGCTCTTGAAAGCGGTTACTGGGGAAGCCTGAATATAGGTACAGGTATAGGGACTGATGTAAACGATATTTACAAGCTTGTTGCCAAAGCTGTCGGTTTCAAAGAAAAACCTGCTTATGGCCCGGCAAGAGATGGAGATCTCAGAAAAAATATACTGTCGATATCTGAAGCGAAAAAAGTATTAAAGTGGGCTCCGGAGAAGATGCTTGAAAACGGTATAAAAGAGACGGTAAGATACTTTAAAGAACAGGGGAAGAGATGATATGTCAGAATTAAGATGGAATCCGATGCTTGACGAGTGGGTTATAACGGCGACACACAGACAGGAGCGCACCTTCTTTCCGCCGAAGGATTTTTGCCCTCTCTGTCCTACTAAAAAAGGGAAGTTTCCTACTGAAATTCCGGCGGAAACATATGAAATAGCGGTCTTTGAGAATAAATTTCCTTCGCTTCAGAAAACAGCGCCGGTACCTGCGGTAAAAGGGGACGATTTTTACAAGGTTAAAAAGGCGCGGGGTATTTGCGAAGTAGTGGTGTATACAAAAGAACACGACACCACTCTTGCTAAACAGCCGGTGGACGAGGTCTATAAGCTTATTAAAGTATGGAAAGACAGGTATAAAGAACTGGGCGAACAAAAGTTTATAAAATATGTCTATATTTTTGAAAATAAAGGCGAAATTATCGGAGTGACTTTGCCTCATCCGCACGGACAGATTTATGCTTTCCCTTTTATCCCTCCAAAAGTAGAAATTGAATTAAAAGCCGCGAAGAAATATTACCATAAAAACAAGAAGTGCTTATATTGCGATATACTAAAAAAAGAAAGAAAATTTAAACAGAGGATAGTCGGCGAGAATGCGGGTTTTACGGCGTTCATTCCTTTTTACGCGAAGTATCCGTATGAAGTTCATATAATGTCAAAAAAACACAAATCTTCCCTGCTGGATTTTTCGGAAAGAGATATGAAAAATCTTTCAACAATGTTAAAAACCATACTGGTAAAATACGATAAACTGTTTAACTTCTCGTTTCCGTATATAATGCTTATGCATCAGGCCCCCACGGACGGCAAATTGCATAAAGAAATACACTGGCATATTGAATTCTACCCGCCGTATAGAACTGAAAAGAAGGTGAAATATCTCGCGGGCTGCGAGGCCGGCGCCGGTTCTTTTATTAATGATACTTTAGCGGAGGAAAAAGCCGCGGAATTAAGAAAGATTAAGACAAAAAGATAATTACAAATGACGAATGACAATTTAATGCAAGCAGAAAAAGCTCTGCTGATATTTATGAAAAACGAAAAAAGGAATAAAAATAAAAGTGCAAGAGAGAATTGAATTATTAGAGAAAAAACACAAGGAACTCTTCGTTGACGGCGGCAAACCTGTAATGGTTGCCGGGCCGGGCCGTATAAATATTATAGGAGAGCATGTTGATTATGCCGGCGGTTTTGTTCTTCCTTCAGCCGTAGACAGAGAAATACTTCTTGCCGCAACTCTCCGAAAAGACAACAAACTCAAATTCTTCTCTCTTGATTATAACGAAGGTTTTGAAGTTGATCTGAATAATCTTGTCTTTAGCAATGAAAAACGCTGGGCAAATTATCTTATGGGCGTTTTTTTTGTCTGTAAAGAAGCGGGGTATAAGTTTACCGGAGCAAATATAGTGTTTGGCGGAAATATTCCTCGGGGGGGCGGGATGAGCTCCTCCGCGGCGCTTGAAGTCGCGGTTTGCTATGCTCTCCGGTTGTTAAACGGACTCACATTTTCGGATATAGAACTTGTGAAACTCTGCCAGAAAGCGGAGAACAGGTTTGTCGGGGCGATGTGCGGTATTATGGATCAGTTTGCTTCGGTAATGAGCAAAAAAGGGAATTTGCTTTTAATTGATTGCCGCAATCTGGAGTATAAACTAATTCCGGTGGATTTTGCAGGGATTAGTATAGTCCTTGCTGATACAAA
>JAZDIO010000094.1:0-9960 GCA_043804965.1 Candidatus Firestoneibacteriota bacterium
TGAAAGTTCCGGTTATATTGGCGATCCTGATACAGAGTTTTATGTTTTTAAAGTTAATACTGTTACAGCGAACAAGACAGAAATAGCAAAAGGGAGCGTGGATAGCATTACAATAACAGCAACATTAGACCCTGCTTCTGTTACTGATGTAGGAAGTGCAATAGAATGGCAGAGACAGAAAGACGGTGGAGTATGGGAGGATTTGGGGACAGGAATGAGTAAGACATTGGATTCGAGTGCAGTGGGGAAATATTCTTATCGCGCAAGAGCCGGGAATGGAGATACGTGGGTAGAATCAGGTGAATTGATTGTATATAGAGTGAGTGCTGTTAAGCCAGATAAGACAAAATTATCTCTTGGGCATAGTGTTAATGTTCAAGTTAAATTTGATCCTTCTACTGTTACATCCGGGGTTGCTGATTTACAGATGGCATTTAATTATGGAGATTGGACAGATATAAGCCTAGATTCCGAAGTAACTTTACCCCAGGAAGGTCCGTATAGATTCAGAGCAAGAGCTGGAAACGGAGATGATTGGGTTTATTCTAATGTTATAGATGTAATTTCAGTTCCTTTGTTTTATTTGTCTGCATATGATTATAATACCCCTGAAAGGAATTCGGAAACGGAAATACAAATGGTTGCTAAACCATCCGAGTCGAGAATGGCTGGTTTTCTGGCAGGATATAATTCCAAATGGTCGGAGTATGGCGGATGGAATAAAGACGAACCTGTATGGAGCGGTCTTTATGAAAAAAATATTGGAGGCGATAGCAGCGGATTAGCGGTTACAAGCAACTCTGGTACTGAAACAGCGACAGCCGGAGGTATATCTAAAACTGTTAATGTAAAAATTGTCCCATATTATAAAAATATTCTTGATACGACAATTGGACAAACATTGCTGAAAATAGATACTTTAGCTGGTTCAGTATCAGCTGTGTTGGGTGGTGGTTCGTCAGGGCAAAGCACAATAGCTGTTAAGGGAGAAGAAGAATCTGTTGATAATTATGATAGCCCCACAGTTGGTAATTCTTATACCTTAACTGTATCGGGTAATACGTCTAAATATCAAGCTCCGAATGTAGTTGTTCCCGGTCTTGGGTTTTCCAGCCCATTTGTAACTTATGGGGTAACTGTTTCTGGAGATGCAAAAGGGTCTCTCTCGGGTTTTGTAAAATGGGATCCAAGCAAAGAATCTCCTGCTTCCGGTCAAATATCTATTGGAGTTTCAGGTAAGGTTGATTTGCAGGTTGGGATTAGCGTTACAGTCGGGGAATTCGTTTCCGCATCTGGACAGCTTGTCGCAACAATTCCTATCTCTGTTTCCTCGGGTGTTTATGCTGATGGGACTGGGTTTAAGGGAGTGCCAAGTTTGACTATGGGACCGACGGAATTTAATATTGAAGTAACATATATAGACCTTGGTGGAAAAATAAAGATTGAGCTCGGAAAGTGGAAACCATTTAATAATGCCATTGTAATTATATAAGGTTTAGATTTATATCGGAGGAGAAATGAAAAAGATATTGTGTATTATTTTTATTGCTTGCATTGCTTTTAATATTGAAGCTAAAAATATTGATGCTAAAGCAAATGGTCCGATAAGATACAAGATAGAAGTTGAGGATAAGAAAGCAGTTAGGGAAATCGTTGATTTTGAATATTATGATTATACTCCATCAATAACTATTAACCTTGAGATGCTTAAGACTAAGTGGGATGATATTAGCTTCGATACGGTAGAGGAAGCGTCAATAAAGGGGCGTTTATGGAAAACCAAAGATCAAAATTCAAGTTTATATGATGTAGACATGCAAGATGATGTTAAAAAGGCAATACCTGATGACGTTGTAGCAAAAAAATATTCAGAAAAACGAGATGTAATGGTCAAAGAGTATAGTCCATTGATTGTTAGCAAACTATGTTTTGAATATGGGAAAAATAAATATTGTATTGTTAGAGGAGTTTGCAAATATGAAAATAATCTTTATCCTGACATTGACATATTTCACTACGTTAATGGCAAGTGGTTGAAGACCGGCATTCTATCAAAATACTCTTTCTTTTTTTGGGATCTGTACAATAATATGCAGTACCTTCCGGAAAAGAAGGATGGAAGAGAAATATTTTTAAAATGGCTGGAATCAAAAAAGATTGAGAATGTAATAAAAGAGAAAAAAAAGGCGGAGGATGATAAAAGCAAATCAAAAGATGGCCGGAATTTAAATAAGACAACACCCGCGGTGCAAGAAACAACAAAAGAATCAGGAAAAACTTTAAAAAGAAAATGGAAAGATGCGCCTGAAGAATTGCCGGTAACAGAATCAGTAAAAACCCTGGTTGAGCGGTTGGATGATAAGGATTCAAATGTTAGAATGGATGCTTTAAATAAATTGATTAGAGTGGGAGGCAGAGAAGCCATAGATCTTGGGATAGTTAAAGCATTGGATGATTCTGACGATGTAGTTAGAACGGGAGCTTTATCCTATTTTACTAAAGTATTTGACATGAAGTCTATTGATGCCTTGGTAAAGAGATTTAAAAAAGAATGTGAGCTAAAAGACAAATTAGATAAAAAAGCCAAGGATTACGAAAGAAGACGTAAAATACAAGAGAGATTAAGGAATACTTATTCGGATGTATTGGCTGATTGTGGAAAAAGTATTGTCAAAATATTGTTGCCGGAATTTGATAAATCAAGTAATGAAGACTACAAAGGTTACATCGCTACAATTGTTGGAAGACTGGGTTATAAAGACGAAAAGATATTCCAATGCCTGCTAAATTCATTAAAAGAAAGAGATGATCCGCTTCTGCGTGAAACTATTGCAGAGACTCTTGGTATTTTAAGAGATAAAAATGCTATACCGGCTTTAAAAGAAGCTTTGAAGGATAATCACTCGAGAAAAATACTATATTTTCCGGAAAATGTATTGAAGATAGAATATACAGTTAGGAACAAATCTGCTGATTCGCTGAAAAAATTAGGAGTTGAATTAGAGCAAAAAGGAGATGATTGGGTAGTAAAATAAATATTTTGTAATACAAATTATTAAAAAATTATTTGGACAAGGTAATTTTAAATATTAATACAATTTTAAACAGTCAAAATATCGAAAGGAGGAGTACATTGATAGAAGTCAAAGATCTTTCCAAATTTTACGGCCCGACAAAAGCGGTGGAAGGCGTGTCTTTTACTGTGGATAAGGGCGAGATACTCGGTTTGCTCGGCCCAAACGGCGCGGGTAAAACCACGATAATGAGAGTACTTACGGGGTATTTTCAACCTTCCGGAGGAAGCGCGAAGATCGCGGGATTTGACGTGGTGGAGGATCCTATTGAAGTTAAAAAAAGGATCGGCTATATGCAGGAAGGCCACCAGGGGCCGGCTCTTTATTATGAGATGACCGTCTACTCTTTTCTGGATTTTGCCGCGCAGTTAAAGGGGGCTCCGAAAAAAGAGCGTAACAGGAATATACACAAAGCGATGGAGCTTACCGGAATTAAGGATGTTAAAGACCGGATAATCGGACGGCTTTCAAGCGGTTATAAACAAAGAGTAGGCCTGGCTCAGGCGCTCTTAAATGACCCGGAGGTATTAATACTGGACGAACCCACGAGAGGGCTGGATCCGAAACAAATTATTGAAATCAGGCAGCTTATAAAAAATATGGCAGGGGAACGTACAATTATTCTTTCCAGCCACATCCTTCCTGAAGTTTCCATGACCTGCAATAAGATTGTTATTATTGACCGCGGTGAAAAAGTCGCGGAAGATACTCAGGAAGAATTATCCAGGAAAGTGGAAGGCGGCGATAAAGTTGTGGTAAAGCTGAAAGGCAGGCAGGAGGTTTCCGAGGTTGTAAAAGAATATGAAAAAATTAAAGGCCTGGGAGAAGTAAAAGCCGCCTTAGAAAGCGGTTTAACCGTTGTAAATGTTGTTCGTTCCGGCAGTAAGGATATTCGCGAGGATTTGTTTAAGACTGCGGTAAAAAATGACTGGATTATTCTTGAGATGAAGAGCTCGAGTTTAAGCCTGGAGGAAGTGTTTTTAAGGCTGACCACGAAGGAGGATGCGTAAAATGAATAAAGCGCTTATTATCGCAAAAAGGGAACTCAAATCCTATTTTGTTTCTCCCGTGGCCTACGTAATTATCGGGCTGTTCTTATTAATCTCGGGATTTATGTATTACTCGATACTTTTTTCGTCGAGGGTCGCGGAAGTCAGGGGTTTTCTTATGAACATGTGTTTTACTTTCATGCTTATGGCCCCTATTCTTTCCATGCGGCTTTTATCGGAAGAAAAAAAGCTCGGCACTATAGAGTTCCTCTATACCTCTCCCATAAAAGTTTCGGATATCGTATTTGGAAAATACCTGGGAGCTCTGTTTTTATACCTGGTTACCACGGTGTTTTTCCTTCAATATCCTTTGTATCTGGTGCTTTTTGCTAAACCGGATTTGGGTCCGATTCTTACATCTCTTTTGGGCTTTATCTTAAACGGCTGCGCCTGCCTGGCCATAGGCCTTTTTGCTTCTTCTTTATCGGAAAATCAGCTTATCTCGGCCCTAGTGGGAATGATAACCCTTATTTTCTTCTGGATTATCGGCTGGATGGGGGATCTGCTCCCGGGAGGCGTCGGTAATTTCTTCGGGGCTCTTTCTCTTATTAAGCCCCTGGATAACCTTTCAAAAGGTGTTATAAGCGCTAATGACATTTTCTATTACCTTGCCCTTATATTCTTTTTTCTGTTTATTACTATAAAGCGGCTTGAATGGAAGAGGTGGTAAAGATGAAAAATATTATCAGCGGCATAATGGACGGTATAAAAAATCTTTTTAGAAAAAGGAATTTTAAGTACGGGACAACCTCTATGCTTGTTGTTCTTTTAACTCTCGGCTGCTTCTGGTTTGTTACGAAAATCCTGGGCAATTTTAACCTTCAGCTTGATATGACCGCCAGCAAACAGTTCAGCCTCTCTCCTCAGACCGTAAAGATCATTAAAGGGCTTAAAGAGGAGTTGCGCATTACGGCTATTGTAAAAAAGGGCATGGGTTATGACCGCTATATGGGCGAACTGCTTAGGGATATCCAGAAGCAGAACTCAAAGGTTAAAGTGAAAATACTGGACCTGGACTTTGACAGAACCGCGGCCTCCGCTTATAAAGTAAATGATTATAACGTTACCATAGTGGAAATGGGGGATAAAAGGAAAGATATCTTTGAAAGAGATGTGGTCAGCGCTTATGACCGCAACATGGAGTTTAAGGGGGAGCAGGCGATTATTAACGCAGTACTTTCCATTTCCGAAGCCAAGAAAAAAGTTATCTGTTTTACGGAAGGGCATAAGGAAAAAGATCTCACGGATTTAAGAAATGTCTCCGGTTACGGGTTTCTTAAACAGCTGCTTGTAAATGATAATTATGAAGTAAGAAGCATTAACATAATGAAGGAAGGAAAAATACCGGAAGACTGTACGGTTCTTGTCGTCGGCGGTCCGCAATTTTCCTTTGCGAACAAAGAAGTAGAGCTGGTTTCCGGGTATCTGGATAAAGGCGGAAAAGCGGTTATGCTTTTTGATCCGCTTGTAACCACGGGTTTTGATAAAATGCTTGAAACCTGGGGCTTAAAACTGGACAATGATTTTGTGATAGACCCCAAGAGCTACCTTAATATGATTGTCAGGTCTGATCCGGGCGCGCCTATTCCGGAGTGGCAAAAGCATGCTATTACCGAGCCCTTTATTCAAGGCAGGATTCCCGTGTTTTTCCCCGCGAGCAGGTCTATTTCAGATGCCGGAAGGGCCCCGGGACGGGCTTATACTAAAGATAAATTAATGAGCACCACAGATGCAAGCTGGGGCGAAACAGATTTGCAGAGCCTCAGAAGCGAACCCGGGCCTAAAAAGGACGATAAAGATGTGAAATCACCGCTGGTAATGGGATGGGCGGTTACGGAATACAGTAAAGATGCGAAATCTGAGGATAAAGATACGAAACAGATGAAATTCGTCATAATAGGAGATTCGGATTTTTGTACGAATGCTCCTTCCGGCATCGGGGGAATGCAGGGAAATCTTGATCTGTTTGTAAATTCCGTTAATTGGCTGATTGACGAAGGGGCCAAGATTTCCATAAGGCCGAAAACCATTGATGTCCGGTCTTTGCAGTCGTTGACCAGCGCGCAGTGGACCATTATGTTTGTTATGACAATTATTGTAGCTCCGCTTATTGTAGTTGGCGGCGGAATATTTGTTTTCTTAAAACGGCGGAAGAAATAGTATATCCTGGACGTAGTGAATGGTACAGGGAAAGGGGGGGGAGCTTATGAGCCCTAAAAAGAAAAAGTTTTTATCTACCTGGATTGTAGTTGGGATTTTTGTTGTTCTTGGAGGAGTCAGCCTTTATCTTGACAAAGGGGACAAAATAGACAGGGAGAAGATAAAAATATTTGATGTCGTAAAAGACGACATAAAGTCTTTTGAGCTGATTAATAATAATACTAAGGAAGCCGTGTTATGCGAGAAGTACGGTAAAGGCTGGGCTATGGTAAAGCCCAAACCCTATGAAATTGAGAAAACCGAAGTTGACATAGTTGTCACAAATATCGCGGCCCTGACCATAGATCGAAAAATAGAAAAACCGGAAGCTCTTTCAAATTATGGTCTGGAAAAACCGTCTTACACCGTGAATTTTACTCTGAAGAACGGCAAGAAAAAGACCCTGCTCATCGGCGATAAAAATCCCACGGGAACCTTTTATTATGTGAAAGCTAAGGACGGCGCGGAGCTTTATATCGGTTATAGCTTTTCTATAGAAACTGTAATGAAAAATACGGATAATCTAAGGAAAAAGACCCTGTTTGATGCAGATACTGATAAAATCAGCAGGGTTGACCTGAAATATGAGTCAAAAGAGTTCTCGCTGGTAAAAGGGGATGATAAGAAATGGGTGATAAATCCTTACGGCTTTAAGGCTGAGAGCGAGGAAGTTGATAAATTTATTTCAGGAATGAAGGAATTAAAAGCTAAGAGTATTGTTGAGGATAACGGGACAGATTTAAAGAAGTACGGCCTTTTAACCCCCAGGCTCACAATTACTTCAAGTTTCCCGGACGGAAAAAGCCTAAGCGTATTAATAGGAAAAAAGCATTTAAACAAAGATGAGGATTACGCGAAAATAGAAAGTTCTCCCGTAATTTATTCCCTAGATACCGCTTATTTAAGAGGGGCGGACAAGACTTATAATGATTTCCGGGCAAAGAAAATTCTGTATCTCAGCGAAGATGATTTTAATGAGGTGGAAATTGCAAAGGGCAAAAAGAAAATTATTGCCAGAAAAGGCGCCGGCGGAAAATATGCGGTGCTTCCTCCGGCGGCAAAAGGCGCTGAAGCCGCATATTCTAATTTTATCAGAAGCGTACATACTCTTACGGCCAAATCTTTCGCGGATGACTCGGGCAGGAAATTCGAAAAATACGGGCTTAAAAATCCCGGGGTTGTGATAACTTTGTATAATACGGAAAACAACGAAAAAAAGATAAAGGCAAAGATAGCGCTCGGGGAGGCTGTAAAAACCGGTTGTTATGCTAAAATAGATTCCAGCGAGTCTGTTTTTGTCATTTCCGACGACGTAATGGGAAAGATTAAAGAAATAGAAAAGGCGGCGGAGGCAAAATAACACCGGGCATAAAACTGGAAATTAGAAACTCGAATTTCTAAAATTCAAATGTTTTGCGGAAAAGTCCCCGCGGGAGAGTTGAAATGAAAAAGATATTGTTTGTATTAACGATTGTTTTGGCGGTGTTCCTGGCTTCTTGTGCGACAACCGGGGATTCGGTGATAAAAAGTATTGCGGAGTCTAATCCTGCGGAATATCTGAAGAATACGCCAAAACAGGAGGATCATCCCAATGCTCCGGCAGTGCTTTTACTCTCACATTTGTATATAGAAATGAACGAAGACGGAACGGAGTTGTCCAGGGAAACCTCAAAATATAAAATATTGAGCGAAAGAGGGTATAATTACGCGCAACAATCCTGCGGTTATAGAGAGGGTTATTCGGAAGTTAAAATAATTTACGCAAATACTATTAAAGCAGACGGTACCGTCGTGCCGCTGGATCCGAAGGATGTCAAGGACTTTTCGCCTTATGCCGACTATGATTTTTATACGGATATTAAAGAAAAAAGATTTACGATGCCTGCGGTTGAGCCCGGATGTATAGTCGAATACTGCGTAGAAACAAAAACTATTAAAAGCGTTTATCCTTTTGATATTTTTATCCCTTTTTGGATACAGAATCTTATTCCGATCAAAGAAGACCTGATGGAAATTGTCCTGCCTGAAAAAATTGAGCTTAAAACTGCAATGTTTCTTACGGATATAAAGCCGGAGATTACTTTGGCAGGCGGAAAAAGAAAGTATTCTTTTAAAAATTTGAACCAGCCGGAGATACTTCCGGAGGCAGGCATGCCTTATTCTTTTGACCGGGAGGTTTTTCCTCAGTTTACGGCTTGGACCCTGAATGACTGGGCGGGGATAGCAAAGTGGTATAACGGACTTGTAAGAAAACAAATGACCTCGGATAAAGAAATGGAAGAATTTACCCATAATCTTATCAAGGAAGCCGGGGCAAAAACGGAAAAAGAAAAAATCAAAGCGGTGTTTTATTTTGTGGCGCAAAAAATCAGATATGTGGCAGTGGAACTGGGGCCGAATACGCATGAGCCGCATTCAGCGGTGGAGGTATTTAAGAAAAGATACGGGGACTGCAAGGATAAAACAACTCTTATGCTTTCCATGCTGAAAATCCTGGGTATTGAAGGGGCGCCCGCTCTTGTTCCGTCAAATGAAGAAGCTTTTGATGAGAAAATGCCTTCTTTAAATGTTTTTAATCATGTTATTGCGGCGGTGCAATACCCGGCAGGGAGTGATAACTATATATGGCTGGACGGTACTAATGAGGTGGCGGCTTTTGAAGGAGTACCCTTCTGGCGCAGCGCGAGAGTGTTTGTAATAACGGCTGACGGAAAAGGGCGTTTTGTTAAAACTCCAAAACCTGAGGATGATAGGGATTATTTTGATTATACAAGTACAATGAATATAGATGAGAACGGGGACGCGGAATTGGAAATGTTTATGGGATATTACGGGAAGACGGCGGAAGGGCCGAGATACTCCTATAAATACAAATCACCGGATGAAAGAAAGAAAGATGTTGAAGAAAAAGGCATAGAATTAGAGTCCTTGGATATAGCCGATACGGCTAACACCGAAATACCCTTTACCGTGAGGATAAAAGGTAAAATAAAGGGAGTAGTTCAGAAAATAGATGACGACACCATGCTTTTATCGGGGGTTGTCAATCTGGATGCTTATGAAGGAATTGTTTCCGCGAAAGAAAGAAAATATCCTGTAAGTTTTGAAGACGGCTGTTTCAGCAGAAGCAAAAGGAGCTATATATTCCCGGAGGGTTTTAAAATAAAAAATATTCCTCCCGAGTTTAAAAGAGATGATCCGTATCAAAAGAGTTTTCTTGAATATTTTTCCGAAAAAAATAAGCTTGAAACCTTATCGGAGGTTAAGAATATTAAATATAAAATTCAACCCGGGGATTTTGAAGAGTTTAAAACATACGCTCATAAACTGAAGAAATACAAGACAGATTACTCGAATATTGTTTTTGTCAGAAGCAAGAAAGGCAAATAAATGAAAGATATTTTACTTAAGAATTGCCGTGTTTCCGCGCCGGAAATATTACCCGGAAAAAAAGATATTCTGGTTAAAAAAGGCAGAATCAAACGCATTGCCGGAAAAATAAAGGCAAAGGGAATTCCCGTCCTTGACTGCCGGGGAAGGTTCGCTGTTCCCGGGTTTATTGATGTGCATGTCCAGGGCGCGGGAGGGGCTGATGTTTTTGACGGGACGTTTGCTGCTTTCAGAAAAATATCAAAGGC
>JAZDIO010000095.1:0-11559 GCA_043804965.1 Candidatus Firestoneibacteriota bacterium
TATCTATTCCTTTTTCTTTCGCTTTCACAAAGACCGGTTTTTCCGTATCAACACCGGGGGAAACTACAATAAGATCCGTTTCCAGGAGAACCTTATCCGAGTGCCCGCCAAATTCAACCTCTATATTCCCGACAGCAAGCAAAGCAGCTTTTTGCTCTAAGAGCTCACTCTCCTGTTTTTCATCGGTAACGGTTACCAGCGCCCCGTTCTCTTTTAATAGTTTTGCCGAAGCTATTCCGCTTCTTGCCATACCGACAACCGTAATTTTTTTTCCGCTTAAATTCAAATCTTCTCCTAACGCAGCTTGAGTAAAGACAAGCTTGCAAGCGCAATTATAATTGCTATAATCCAGAACCTTATGACTATCTTTGATTCCGGCGAACCTTTCAGTTCAAAATGGTGGTGAAGAGGCGCCATCTTAAAAACCCTCTTATTAAAAACTCTAAAGGAAAACACCTGAATCATTACCGAGAGAGCTTCCACTACAAAAATTCCGCCGACTAAAACAAGGAGTAATTCCTGCTTTACTAACACTGCTATAAGGCCCAGCACAGCCCCAAGAGGAAGAGATCCTGTATCTCCCATAAAAACCTGGGCGGGATGGCTGTTGTACCAAAGAAAGCCGAGGCAGGAACCGACAATAGCAGCGCAGAAAATTACAAGTTCGGAAGCAGCCGGCACATGAATCAGATTTAAATATTTTGAAAAGTCCACGCGGCCTGCGACATAAGCAACTACCGTAAAAGCCAGAGTAGTAAATAAAAGAGAGCCGGTAGCAAGCCCGTCAAGACCGTCTGTCAGGTTAATAGCGTTGGAAAAGCCGACTATAACTATGACAATAAAAAGAAAATAAAATATCCCGAGGTTCACGGGAAATTTAATTAAGGGAACTTTAATATGCCTTGCAAATTCGGCGCTTGCCGGGGAGAAGTAAAGGGATGCCACAATTACCGCGGCCCCCAAAAGCTGCCCAAGTATTTTCACTCTGGCGGAAATCCCGCCGGAACTCTTTCGCGCAAGCTTCATATAATCATCAATACCGCCAAGAACAGCAAAAAATACAAAGGTAAACAAGGAGAGCTGGATCAGCCCGTTATTAAGCTTGGCCCAGAGTAATACGGAAACAAGAACAGAGATTATAATTATTATACCGCCCATAGTCGGAGTTCCTGACTTTACGCGATGAGTCTCAGGTCCGTCTTCACGGATCGGCTGGGAGGCTTTCATTTGTTTCAGTTTCTTTATCACAAAATTACCGATTAAAAAGGTAATCAGTATCGCAGTCAGGGCAGCGTAAATAGCCCGGAAGGTGGAGTACTTAAAAACATTAAACGCGCTCCAGTATTTAGTAAGCGGATACAGAAGATAATATAGCATTTATTTTGACCTCACTATTTCCACGATTTTTTCCATTCCCGCTCTTCTTGAACCTTTTATTAAAACCGCATCGCCTTCTTCCAAAAATCCCTTTAAAAAATCCCCGGCAGAGATGTTATCGGCAAACAGATAAATATTTTCCTTTTTCATTCCTGCTTTTATAGCGCCGTTTTTATACCATTCCCCGGTCCGGCCCGTAACAACCAGAGCGTTAATATTATTCTTTGCCGCTTCAGAACCCATCTCTCCGTGAAGCTTTTCCGCAAACTCACCGAGTTCGGCCATCTCACCCAGAACCAGTACTCTTTTTTTTGCAGAAAAATTTAACAGGGCTTTAATGCCCCTCCTTACCGAATCAGGATTTGCGTTATAGGCATCATCAAGAATCTTTATCCCGTTAACCACCAATGCAGAAAGCCTGTGCGCTGAGACAGATATGAATTCCTCAAGCCCCCTGGCAATATTTTTAATATCCACGGCAAAAGCCGTAGAAAGAGCGGCGGCACAAAGCGCGTTGCTTACATTATGAAGCCCCAGAAGGTTTAATTTCACTTTTTCCTTTTTGCCTCCAACATTGAGGGTAAAAACCGTGCCGCATTCTTTAATTTCCGTGACATTCTCCGCGGAAATATCCGCCGCAGCAAGAGCGCTGAAAGTCAGCATCTTTTCCTTAAGCAAACTCTTTTTCCCCGCTATTAAAGGATCGTCAAGATTAATCACTGCAATACCGCCCGGTTTAATATTTTCCAGAAGCGCCCACTTTTCTTTCAGTATATTTTCACGGGAGTTAAAAAATCCTATATGAGCCGTCCCTACATTAGTTATCGCAGCAACATCCGGTTTTACCATTTCAACAAGTTTTGCGATCTCCCCGGGATGATTCATGCCGTACTCCAGGATAAGCGCTTTATAAGAAAAATCCACTCCCAGTATTGTCAAAGGTATTCCGATTTCATTGTTAAAACTCCCTTTCGGCTTGTGCGTCTTTACCGAAAGAGAGAGAATATTCCAGAGAATGTCTTTCGTAGTCGTCTTACCGTTGCTTCCCGTTATTCCCGCCACTTTCAAACCGGTAAACTTTGAAAGATAACCGGCGGCAATCTGCTTTAATGCCTGAGTCGTATTTTCTACAAAAATTCCCGCCTGTAACGCATCCAAACCCTCCGTTTTTTTACTGACCAAAGCCCCGAAAGCAGAGAGTTTTCCCAGGTTTTGAACAAATCCGTGCCCGTCATAATTATCGCCTTTAATCGCGAGAAATAATGCCCCCGGTTTTAAAGTTCTCGTATCAATAGAAAGAGAATGCACTTGATCCAGGGGACTTCCTTTGAGAAGCTTCCCCTTGGTCCAGGCAACTATTTCTTTAATTAGGATTTTTTCCATAGGCCCTTTGCTGAAAGTATGCTTTCAGCCGTTTCTCTGTCTGAAAAACGAATCCTTTCCCTTCCTATAATCTGATAATCCTCGTGGCCCTTCCCCGCAATCACCACCACATCATCTTTTTTTGCCAAAAGCAACGCTTCTTTTATGGCTTCTTTCCGGTCCGGTATTTCTTTATAACTTCCGCCGTTCATTCCTGCCTTTATTTCTTTAATAATAGCAAGCGGATCTTCCGTCCTCGGATTGTCCGAGGTCACAACGGTGATATCGGAATTAGCCGTTGCTATTTTTCCCATAATAGGCCTTTTAGACCTGTCCCGGTCTCCGCCGCAGCCAAAAACCGTTATGATTCTTGCCGGTTTTAAATCTTGCACCGAAAGAAGAAGTTTTTCCAGAGAATCCGGAGAATGCGCGTAGTCAATAAGCACGGAAATTCCGTTTGTTGTATTGTAGACTTCGAATCTGCCCGGAACGCCTTTTAAATTTTCCAGACCTGCTTGTATATTCTCCGGATGCACGTTCATCGCAAATCCGGCGGCGGCGGCGGCAAGCGCATTACTTACATTATGCCTGCCCCGCATTTGAAGTTTAACCGGCAGCGCCTTCCCTCCGTAAACTATGTCAAAAGAAAGCTCCAGCGCGCTGGAAATAATATTCTTTGCCGTTACATCAACTCCGGCTTCAGGGCTCAGTCCGTAAGTAATCGCCCTTGCTTTTGCGGCCCTGATAAAATCAGAAGCCTTCGGGTCATCAAGGTTAACAACCGCCGCCTTGGGAAAGCTTTTTACGCTGTTTACGCCCAGTCCTTTAAAAAGCATAAGCTTTGCATCAAGGTAATCCTCAAAGGTCTTATGAAAATCGAGGTGATCCTGAGTAAAGTTGGTAAAAACCACTGTATCAAATTCAAGGCCATGAACTCTTTTCAATTTTAACGAGTGAGAGGAAACCTCCATGATACAGGTCTCAACTTTCTTGACTACCATCTTAAGGAACAGCTCTTCCAGATCCAGGGATTCGGGAGTCGTATTTTTTGACTGTATGACCTCTCCGTTAAACTCGTAATTAATGGTGCCGAGTAATCCTGTTTTTTCACCGTTTTTCTCAAAGATCGACCTTAACATATAAGTCGTCGTTGTTTTGCCTTTCGTACCCGTAACACCGACAAGCTTCAGTTTCCTCGACGGGTAGTCATAAAAAGCGGCTGTAACTTCAGCCAGCGCTTCCCTCGCATCTTTCACATAGATAAGGGTTACCCCTTTGGGAATATTTTCGACGTCTTTTTCCACAATAAGAGCCGCCGCGCCTTTTTTTACTGCTTCCGAAGCATAATCATGCCCGTCAACTTCAAAACCCGAAATACAGACAAAAAGCCCGTTACTTTCAACCTTCCTGGAATCATAATAAATTCCGTCAATATTTTTTTCTAAAGAGCCCGCAACCTTTTCTAAACTTATATTTTTAATTACTTTTAACAATATCATCGTTTTCCTTTCTTTCCAGGCAGCGAAGCGCTCTCTTTGCTATCTTTCCAAAAGCCGGAGCCGCCACGCTTCCGCCGTAGTAAATTCCCTTGCTTGTACTCGGTTCATCCACCACCACTAAAATTGCAAGTTTCGGATTATCAGCCGGCGCAAAGCCTATAAACGACGCGACATACTTGCTGCTTGAATATTTTCTGAGAGCCGGGTCGAATTTCTGAGCAGTGCCGGTCTTTCCTGCCAGAGAAATCCCGGGAATTGCCGCTTCTTTACCGGTACCGTTTTCAATCACAGCTTTTAAAACCCGGGCCATCCGTTCCGCCACCTGCTCAGTTACAACCTGCCTTACTTCTTTCGGAATAAATTCCTTGACTATTTTTCCGTCTTTACTTTTTATCGCTTTCACAAGCATCGGCTGCATTAATTTTCCCTTATTTGCAATAGCCGCGTAAAACAAAGCAATCTGCAGGGGCGTTACGGAAATTTCCTGTCCTATAGACACAGTGTAAAGGGACAGTCCGGACCATTTCTCCGGAGACCGGACCGTTCCTTTTACTTCCCCTGAAAGCGTAATGCCGGTCTTATCTCCAAACCCAAAATTACGCATGTATTTATAAAGCCTGTCTTTCCCGACCATAACTCCTACTTTCGCAGTTCCAATATTGCTCGAATTGGCAATCACATCCCTGAAATTCAAAGTTCCATACTTTTCATGATCACTTAATTTATGCCCGCAAACTTCCCACTGCCCGTTTTCACAGTTAATCAGGTCGCCTTCGCTTATTACCCTCTCCGAGAAAGCCGCCGCCATTGTGACAGCTTTAAAGGTAGAACCCGGTTCATAAGCCACCGAGACCGCCCTGTTTTTCAAATAAGCCATCGGATAGTTATTAAAACTATTCGGATCATAATTTGGCCTGTTAGCCATAGCCAATATTTCACCGGTAGCAGGATTAATGACTATCGCCGTCGCTTCTTTGGCGTGATATTTTTCGAAAACAACGCTTAATTCCTCTTCAACAATGGACTGAACTCCTTCATTAATGGTCAGCACCATGTTATTACCGTTTTGAGGAGCCTCGTAGTCCACTTCCCCTGAAACCACCTCACGGCCCTTAGCGTCTTTTACGGAAATAAGCTTTCCGTTCTTTCCGGCAAGATATTTATTATATGAGAGCTCCAAACCTTCGCAGCCCGCCGCATCCTCGTTCACAAAACCGAGCGCGTGCGCGCAAAGAGCTCCTTTTGGATAAAATCTTTTTGTCTCAAGAACCGTGTTAATTCCGGGAAGTTTCATCCCCTTAATACGCTTTCCCTTCTCATATTCCGCTTTGCGCATGATCCATACAAAATTTCTGCCGGAATTAAGTTTTTTTAAAATTTCCGCTCTTCTCATCCCAAGAATTCCCGCCAGTTTAGAGGCAGTCCCCTCCCGGTCTTTTACTTGATAAGTAATCGCGTAAACAGACGGTACTTCCACACTGACAGCAAGCTCGCGGCCGTTACTATCGTATATAAAACCCCGCTCCGCTATTATTTCCTGCACATCCGCGGACTGCCGATCGGAGAGATTTTCCATTCGGCCGCCCGTATAAACCTGCAGATATATAAACCTGAAAAAAAGACTCGCTCCAAAGAGAATGAAGAACCATGCGATGATGATAATCCTGATCCTCATGCTCTTGTCAGTCAAATTGTTCTCCCTTTCCTCTCAGATTAAAAAATGCTTAAAATAAACGAAATTATTTTATTAAAAAACCCCTTCGGCTCTTCCGGTTTCTGCACCAGAGAAAGGGTTTCGAACTTATCAGGCGTGGTCAGGTTCAGCTCCTTCCTTGCCACGCTCTCAATTCTCTCAAGGGACTTTAACTTTGAAATCTCTATGTTAGAAATCCGGTTGTAATTTATAAGTTCAGCTTTTTTCTTCTCAAGTTTATTTACCTCATACCCCGTGCGAACATTATCAAGATTGAGCCAGATAAAGGAAAGCACTGTGATCAATAAACCCGTTATAATCTTCATTTTTTTTCAGCCACCCGTAATTTTGCACTTCGGCTTCTTCTGTTTTCCGCCGTTTCACTGCCGCCCGGGACTAAAGGCTTTTTAGTAACAGGAAGAAGCGTACTCTCTCCCTTTATAAATTCCTTTACTATCCTGTCTTCCAGCGAATGGAAGGATATCACGCACAACCTGCCGCCAAAGGACAGCGAGGCTGTAGTTTTTATAAGTCCTTCTTTCAAAGCCCCAAGCTCATCATTCACCGCTATTCTTATCGCCTGAAAAGTTCTGGTAGCCGGATGAATCTTCCCGCGCCTGTAAAACGAAGGCACCGCTTTACTTATCGCCTCCGCAAGTTCTACCGTAGTTTCAATGCGTTTCACTTTTCGGGTTTCTACAATTACCCTGGCTATCCTTCCCGCAAAGTTCTCTTCGCCAAAAATCCTGATCAGATTTTCAAGATCTTCCCGAGAAAGTTCGTTTACCAGTGCTCCCGCGTTATACTTCGCATCCCCGCCCATTCTCATATCAAGCGGAGCGGATTCGCGAAAGGAAAACCCGCGTCCGGCATCATCCAGCTGAAAAGAAGAAACCCCCAGGTCAAAAAGCGTACCGTCAATTTTCATGTCAACAAGAGCTTCTTCCATCCTTCTGAAATTCAAGTTAAAGAATGATACTCTACCTTCAAATTCTTTAAGATTTTCTTTTGCGATTTCAATCGCCTTTGGGTCCCGGTCGAGGGCTATTACTCTGCAGTTTTTTTCAGTTTCGAGGATCCTTTTTGTATGCCCGCCGCCGCCTAAAGTAGCATCCAGATATATACCGCCCGGTCTTACTTTCAAAAACTCAATTGTTTCAGCAAGGAGCACTGAAACATGTTTCATTTCATGATTCCGAGATCAAAGAGTTTCTGGGCTACATTTTCAAAAGGTTTGTCTTTTCCCTTTGCCAGATAATCATCCCACTTTTCTTTGGACCAGATTTCTATGAGATTCATTGAACCTATAACGGCGACATCTTTTACAATTGCCACTTTTGCGCGAAGTTCTGCGGGTATAAACATTCTGCCTTGTTTGTCAAGCACGGTGTCAGTGGCATTCGCGTAGAGAAGTCTGAGAAAATATCTTGTGTCTGCGTTGTTCGGGGAAAGTTCGCGAAGTTTTGTTTCATAGATCTTCCATTCATTCATAGGGAAAACGCTCAAACAATCATCATATCCGCGAGTAATGACAAATTTATCAATGTATTTCTCCGCCAAAGCAGACCTGAACTTGGCAGGCAATATTATTCTGCCTTTTTTATCTATCGAATGTTGGTATTCTCCCATGAACATAAGCTTCCCCTCCACTTTAAACCACTTTCCACCACAGTAAGTATACCTCAAACCACTACATTTTGTCAAGTATTTATTGATTTATTCTATTCTTTCTGGTAAAATTCTTAATATGAAAAAACTACGATTTTCTGGGAGATTGATAAAAACCTACACCTGGCAGAATAAGGACTTTGTCCAACACCCGGGCGCAGCCGTAATTGTTCCTTTTATCAGTAAAGATAAGGTGATTATGGTAAGACAGCCAAGATTTGCCATAAGCCAAATAACCTGGGAAGTTCCGGCTGGAACTTTGGGAAAAAGTGAAAACCCTTTGGTATGCGCCAAAAGAGAGCTGGAAGAAGAAACAGGCCTAAAAGCAGGAAAAATCAAGAAAATACTGGCGTTTTACTCATCCCCCGGCTTTTTACATGAAAAGATGCACTTATATAAAGCCACAAACCTGAAAACAGGAAAAATGAACCTTGACGAAGACGAAAAAATAACAGTCAAGATCTTCAGAAAGTCAGAACTAATGAAGATGATTAGGAGCGGCAAAATAGTAGACGCCAAAACTATAGTCGCCTTACTTTTAACGCTATGAACCTCTCCTAACTTATGCACGGAGTTTCGACGCTAGGAAGTTTTTAGATTATTCCCGCCAAATTTACCACCCTGTACCAAATGGTGCAGGGCACGTCCCGCGAACTCACGAGTTCTGAGCTGTTTTCTTTGGCCTAACGTCATAAAAACAATCCCGCTGATTCAATTCACACAATAACGTAAGAAACGATCTCTCTTAATTGTACCGCGCAAAAAAACCGGGGTTTTTCTTCAGTATTTTATCAGTCGGCCAGTCTAACGGGATGCCTTCGGAATGGAGTTTTGGTAATTTTAACACTCTGAATTTTTCCGTAGGGATGTTAAATAAATCAAAATTGTCAAGGATTCCTTCCCACTTGCTTTTTTTTCCCGGAAAAACTTCTCCATATACGGCAAAACCTCCTGAGGAGTCTCCTAAATACATTCCATATTCCTGCAAGGCTTTTGCAATTATCTTAGCTGCGGGTTTAAGTTTCAACTTGTCCAAATCCAGAGCGGGATCCAACTGTAATCTGGCTCCTTCCGGTATAGCTCCGGCTCTTGTGGAGGTGCCATCTGTATTACTTGCAGGATAAACGTACACACCTCTTTTAGGCCTATTGTAACCAAAAACCAGCGCGTGTTCTATTTTTCCCTGTTTAATTTCTTCAGGCCTTATTAAGCCGGCAATAAGAGGAAAACCTGCGGCCCTGCAGGCCCCTTCTCCGGGTTTTAGCACTCCCTTCCCTTTCAGGTCAAACTCTCTCCCTGACCTGGCCAGCCACTTGCCGTTAAATTTCTTAAGGCTCCAAAAATCCCAGCATTTTGTCTTTGATTTATTCATTATGGTCATATGAGAATCGCCTTCAGGATCCGGTAATGCGCCGGTTGGAATCGGCGCCTTTTTGATCAGAAATTGAGGATGGCAAAACTTATGAAACAGCGAATAATTAATTTTCGACCACTTTACTTTTTTGTCCTCCACTTCATAAACGGGAATGCTCCACTTCCTTATGCTCGCGCCCAATTTACCCGCGGGTTGATCGGGATAGGAATTAGTAAGAAATAAATCCGCTATCATCTTTTTTGAATTCGGGTCAATCTTAGGGTTTTTTGAAACAACTGTATTCCAGGGGCTGTATTTACTGAACGGTCTCCATGTTTTCATATTACACTCCTTTAAATATCGAGATGTCAACATATTACCATTAATTTACACGTGGAGTAATTATATCATATTTGCTTAAAAAATTATCCGGTTTTCTCAATTTCCTAAATAAGCGCTCTAACAAAATAATAACACGTAAGCTCTAAAAAATGTTATAATAACCTTTAAATATTTTGTACCGTTTCCATTTTGGCTAATTCGTCACCCCTTCTTGAGGGCTCAATTAAGGAAGTAAAAACAGCTATATTATGCATTCTATTAAGAATGAAAGGAAGTACTAGCAGTGATGCAAAAAAGAGATACCATAAGAAATATCGCCATAATCGCACATGTTGATCATGGCAAGACTACGCTTGTCGATGCTATGCTGAAACAAACCCACGCAGTTAAAATAAATACAGAGACGCCCGACCTTATTATGGACAGCATGGATCTTGAACGAGAGAGAGGTATAACAATTAAAGCCAAAAATGCCTCCCTGACGTACAAAGGAATAAAGATTAATATTGTAGACACTCCCGGACACGCGGACTTTGGCGGTGAAGTGGAGCGGACTCTAAGAATGGCCGACGGGGTTTTGTTACTGGTAGACGCAAAAGAAGGCCCAATGCCTCAAACCAAGTTCGTTCTGAAAAAAGCCATGGAACTGGGTCTTAAAGCCATTGTTGTAATTAACAAAATAGATAAACCTTTTGCGAATGTCGATGAAGCTGTAAATAAGACCTTTGATCTCTTTGTAAAACTGGACGCAACGCATGAACAGCTGGATTTTCCTATAATATATGCTTCCGGTTTACGCAGACTGGCGACCGATACGCCGGAAGAGCTGGCAGCCAAACTTGCAGACCCTGATACTCCTCCGGATATCACTCCCTTATTTGAAAGCATCCTCAATAACATACCTGCTCCGGAAGTTGATCTGGAAGATTCTTTCGCCATGCAGGTACTGGCTCTTGCCTACAATAATTACAAAGGCCGTATAGGCATAGGAAAAGTAAAGTTCGGTAAAATTAAAATCGGACAACAGCTGCTGCTGGTAAAAGCTGACGGTACGAAAACCACTGCTCAGGTCACAAGTCTTCAGATGTATGACGGACTTAAACAGGTGGATGTTTCCGAAGCTGAAGCAGGGGATATAACAGCAATAAGCGGCTTTGAAGAAATCCATATAGGCGACGTTGTAACCGATCCTTTGAATCCAAAAACTCTGCCGCCTGTTATGATAGAACCCCCGACGATCAAAATGACCTTTGGCGTCAATACCGCTCCGGGGTCTGGAAAAGAAGGAAAATTCTGTACTTCAAGAAATATTAGGGACCGGCTGGAAAAAGAACTTGAAACCAACGTAGCGCTGAAAGTCGAAGGGTTGGATCAAGGCAGTGATACTTTCCTGGTCTCAGGAAGAGGAGAGCTTCACCTTTGCGTCCTGATAGAAACCATGAGAAGAGAAGGTTATTGCCTTCAGGTAGGACAACCGCAGGTTATTTACATCGAAGAAAACGGTGTAAAATTAGAACCGTATGAAACCGTATATATAGACGTACCGCATGAGCATCAGGGAATTGTAATCCAGGAATTAGGAAAACGCGGCGGAGAGATGCAGCATATGGATTCAACTTTAAGTTCTGATGTTCATGCCGAATATTTAATCCCGACCAGAGGGCTTCTCGGACTTAAGAACCTTTTAATGACCAGAACCAGAGGGACTGTCGTAATAAACAACCTTTTTGATTCCTATAAACCGGTGCATGATATCGATCTTCGCGATAATGAACACGGCTCTTTGATTGCTTTTGAACCCGGAATATCAAATCCTTACGGACTGGATAACGCCCAGGAAAGAGGAGTTCTATTTATCAACCCCGGAGTGGAAGTCTATGAAGGAATGGTTGTCGGTAAACACAGTCTGGAAACAGATCTCGAAGTAAATGTTTGTAAAATAAAACATAAAAGCAACCAGAGGGCAGTAGGAAGCAGCGACCCGGTTGTCCTTCCTTCTCCGATTGATGTAACACTCGATTTTGCGGTAGAATACGTAGGCCCTGATGAACTGGTAGATGTGACGCCCAAAAGCATTCGTATAAGGAAACAAGTATTATCTTCCCTGGAAAGAAAAAGAATAGCAAGAAGAGAAGACAAAAAGTAATGTAACAGTTCAGGACTTTTTGAAATATCCGGTATTTTGAGACAAAAAAAGACCCCGCATTGGGTTTACCCAAGCGGGGTCATATTTGGCAGCCGGGCCGTAAGCCGAATTCTGTTCT
>JAZDIO010000096.1:0-4611 GCA_043804965.1 Candidatus Firestoneibacteriota bacterium
TACAGCGGAAGAGATGATATAGAACCTGTTTATATTAACAAAATATTTCCGGCGGATATCCTGGTAATCGCGGGGGCCATAAAAGACAGATATTTGTCCTCAAGATGGAAAAAGTTTACCGATAGAGGATTTTTCAAAACACATCAGCCGATATGGAAAGGGAAGCAAGTAGCTTACATAATTTCAGGGCCGGCCAATGATTGCTGCAGCTTTCGGCAAATTATTCACGGCTTTTCTCAAGTGCAGGAAGCAAATTTGGTGGATGTTGTATGCGATGACAATCAGGATATTGACGGGTTGCTTCATAATCTTGCCGAAAAGTCTATAAAGTATTCAGAGGCGAACTACATTAAACCAATGACCTTTTTGGGGGTTGGTGGAATTAAGGTGTTCAGGGATGAGATATATTCCGACCTGCGATTTGTTTTTCAGGGCGACCACAAATATTATAGTAAAAATGGAATGTATGACTTTCCGAACAGGAAAATTAAGGTAAGGCTTTTTAATATGATTATGATGACTCTGACTAAAATACCGGGGATGAAGGATCGAATCAAAAAGAACATGAAATATCATATGATAAAGCCATTGGTGAATTTGCCGCAAGAGAAAAAGAGATGAACACTGCATAAAGGCCCTTGCACCTTCGGAGTTTCGCATTGAAAGATATATAGAATAATGTTATTATTAGATCCTGTAAGTAAATTCATGAAAACAGAGGGTAAAATGTTCAGGGATAAAATAAAAGTGGTGGATTGCACGATAAGAGACGGCGGGTTGATCAATAATCACCGCTTTGAAGACAGGTTTGTCAGAGAGGTTTATAAGGCGCTGTCTGAAGCGAAGGTTGATTATATGGAAATAGGGTATAAAAACTCCAGAAAATTGTTTTCTGACCGGGAATACGGCAAATGGAAATTTTGCGATGATGAAGATATAAATAAAATTATTAAAGGAATTAAGTCCAATACGAAAGTTTCCATCATGGTTGATGTGGGACGGGTGGAGATAGAAGATGTAAAGCCAAAAAAACAAAGTCCTGTATCCATGATAAGAGTCGCTACGTATATAAAAGATATAGATAAAGCTATTTTTCTTTGTAATCAAATGGCCGATAAGGGTTATGAGACGGCGGTTAATATTATGGCTATCTCCAAAGCCCGCGATGTGGAATTAACAGAGGCCCTAGTGCAGCTGGAGAAAGAATGCAGGGCCAATATAATAAATCTTGTTGACAGTAACGGCGCTTTATATCAGGAACCCGTAGAATACCTGGTTAAAAAGGCAAAGAGCATAATAAAAAGTAAAGAGATAGGTATACATGCGCATAACAACCAGCAGCTGGCATTTTCAAATACGATTGAAGCCGTTATCCATGATGCCAACTCGGTGGATTGCACGATATACGGGCTTGGAAGAGCTGCCGGAAATTGCCCTACGGAATTAATACTCGGATTTCTTAAAAACCCCAAATTTGATATCCGTCCCCTACTCGATGTGATTTCAAAGGAATTTATTCCTTTAAGAGAAAAGATAGAATGGGGCTATATCATTCCCTATGCGATTGCCGGAATGCTGGATGAGCATCCCAGGGCGGCAATGGCTTTGAGAAGCGGCGGGAATAAAGAAAACTACAGAGAATATTACGAAAGTGTAATCGGAACGGAAGAGTAGGCCTGGCGGAATTTCCTGAAAATCTCCGCCAAGGGGTATTTAAACCGTTATATATTTATCTGAAAAAGACATTTCAAACAATCCTAATAACAAGAATTTACAACTATAATTGATTAAAGTATTGATAATTGCTGTATTCCTCAATATAATAGATATACCGGCCTGAATGCTTTGGCTTAAAGATTTCCTGGAAAAGGCTAAAAAGATGGTGGAAAACGAAGTAAAAACAGAAATCGGCAAGCTCCACAGAAAAGTCTATGCTGATTTTCTCTGGGAAGTGGTTTTTGGCATAATTCAGTTTGTTTTAATTGTTCCGGGAGGTATTTTCCTGACCGGATATTTGTTGCTAATGGGGGCGAATAATACTCAAATAGGATTTATTTCCTCAATTCCGGTTCTTGTTAACATTATAGCTCCATTTGCATCTTTTTTGGTGGAACGAGCGGAGTCGAAAAAAACAATATCTTTACGTCTTATTCTTCCTACAAAATTTTTATGGATAATTGTTTCTCTTATACCTCTTTTGATTTACTACAATGGGATTAGCTATCCGATAATATTCTTTATATCCGTTTATACTCTTATTTCTCTTGTAAGCGCGCCTGCGAATATCGCCTGGATTAACTGGATGGGAGATATTATTCCGGAAAAAGAAAGGGGTTACTATTTTGGGAGAAGATCTATCATTGCCGGGCTTATTGCTGTTATTGTAAGCTTTCTGCTCGGACGCTACCTTGACAAGGTTCCGGAAAAACATATAGGATTTTCAGTTGTTTATGGAATAGGTGCAATCGCCGGTTTTCTTTCATATTATATGCTAATGCGCCTGCCTGACACCAAAAATATTTCTCCGGGCAAAGATAAATTTTCCATGAAATTTATCTTGAAAAAAATTCAAAAAGTATTTACAGATAAAAACTTCATGAATCTGGTTTGGTTCAATGTTGTATGGGCTTTCTCGCTTTCATTTATAGGTGTGTTTTTGAATGTATTCATGTTTAAAGAACTGAAAATGAGCTACACACTTATCGTTTCTTTCGCTATTATCAGCACTCTGGCAAATCTTGCTCTTACGCCGTTCTGGGGACGAATTGCCGATAAATATGGGAATAAGCCGGTTATGTTGATTTGCGGAAATGTCCTTGGATTTACGCCGTTTTTATGGGCCGTTACTATGCCGTCAAACTACTTTGTAATAATACCGCTTCTTTATATTATGGCGGGTATAGCCTGGGCCGGTTTTAACATAGCGGCTTTTAATATAGTATTAAAACTGGCGCCGAAAGAGGATCGCGCGTTTTTTCTTTCTGTTAATATGCTTTTGCCGAGTATTACGGCTTTTATCGCTCCTCTTATCTCCGGATTTTTGATAGATACTATAGGGACTTATAGAATAGATATGGGTTTTTATTACTTTGGAGCTTTTCAACTTGTATTTCTGCTCGGAGCTTTCATGCGATCCTTGCCGCTAAGAATACTTAAAAAAGTGATAGAACCGCAGGAAGAGCACGTTGAAAAGGTTATGCGTTCCGTTAAAACTGGAATTGCCGGAGGTTTTGCGGAAGGTATCGGAGTTCTTTTTAATTATGCCGTAATGCCAGTTACTTTTTCCGGAACTCTGGTTGAAAAGCTTATTAAGCGAAAAGATGCGGACTGGTATCATTGCAATCTTAATATCTTACAGATAGTTTCTTCTGGGGCCTTTAAAGTAAAAGAAAGAAGCGTTATAAATCTTTCCAAACAATTGGCAGCCGGCGGGCAGAAAGTAGTGATAGCGGCAAAAAAGGGTACGGCTATTTATGACAAAGCCGCGCAGGAGGGTTTTACCGTTTATAATATTGATATCGGGATGCGCCCCAACCTCTTCAAAATTTATAAACTTTACAAAATAATTTTCAAACACAAAATTCATATTATTCATTCGCATTCTACAACGGATCTTTTAAATATTATCCTTGCCTCAAGGTTTGCCGGCCGGGTGCCTATTGTACTCAGCAAATATACTTATACTTCAGGCGTGCAGATGGATCTTGTAACTACCTGGATGTTTGCAAATGTATCGAGAGTCATTGCCTCAAAGGAATTTTTTAGAAAAAACCTTATAGAAACACTGCCGGTATTGCCAAAACATACGGTTACGGTCTATTCGGGGCTTGATCTTAAAGATTATTGGCTTCCCGGAAAGTACAGAGAAGAAACCAGGAAAAGTCTTGGTATTCTGGAAAACGAAAAAGCAGTAACATTAGTTGCTCGAATAAATGAATCGAAAGGACAGATGACGCTTGTTGAAGCAGCTCCGTTTATACTAAAAACTTTACCGGAAACAAAATTTATTCTGGTTGGCGGCCTTCAAACCAGGGAAGATGAAGAATACAAAGCAAAATTAATAATCAGGCTTCAGGAACTTAAAATTCAGGATAGATTTATCTTTACGGGTTTCCGTCCTGATATTGGAGCCGTCGTTGATGCTTCCGATCTTATAGTTTCCTGCACGTTGTTTGAGACTTCCGGCATTACTCTTATTCAGGGGATGGCCATGGAGAAGCCGGTGGTCGGAACAAAAGGAGGAGGCGCAGAAATAATCTGCGACAGGATAAACGGCAGGGTTTTTCCTTACGGGGATCATATTAAACTGGCGGAAGCGGTCGCCGGAATTTTAAAAACAAAAAATAAAGCCGGGGAAATGGGAAAATACGGACGAAAGATTGCAGAAGAAATATTCTCTTTGGATAAAATGACGCTGCAGATTGAAAATATTTACCGGCATATAAGGGAATAATAAGTACGGACAGCTTATGTAATAATCCTCAAATAGTCAGCAGTTCAGACTGTGTCACAATTATTTTAGAACCACCGTTCTTTGACAACTGGAACTAAGAAGCGGTTTTTTAACCGAACTTTACCGGTTTTCCCGGATATTTTTCTTCCGGGACGGGG
>JAZDIO010000097.1:0-7145 GCA_043804965.1 Candidatus Firestoneibacteriota bacterium
CCATTGATAATATACAGAAGCGGAAGAGGCCGGTCTGTGTTTTCAATAAAAACAGGCCTCTTTGCCCAGGGAGTTCCCGAAAGCACATTATTTAAATCCATCCAGTACTGCAGTCTTGCCGGTTTTAAGCCCCAGGTCATATGAAGATGATTGGCAGGAGCGTACTGTTTATACTCTGTCATTGAAGCATATTTCGGTACTACAAAAGTATGCGGCCAATTGACGTTGGAAGTATTGCAAACTGCCTCAGCTGCTTTCTTTGGCAGCTCCGCGGTAGATGCTTCATCCCAGACCATCGTGAACATATCTGAAAGCGAAGAATACGCAAGGCGCCCTGCGATACCTTCTATTCCTCCGGGACTTACAAACATAACGGAATTTCCCATTCCGGGAAAGTACGCTTTATCCGCAAGCGGAAAAGAAACTTTAGACATGATCTCTTTTACGGAAGCGCCGGGTTTTGCCGCCCAATTAAAAGACGCGCTACCGGAGTTATCCCCGTCCACAAAACCT
Source organism: Candidatus Firestoneibacteriota bacterium (assembly GCA_043804965.1). Classification (GTDB taxonomy): domain Bacteria; phylum Oederibacteriota; class D2-FULL-39-29; order D2-FULL-39-29; family D2-FULL-39-29; genus D2-FULL-39-29. The sequence goes on from JAZDIO010000097.1 coordinate 514, forward strand.
TTTTCGAGCCACGGTTCACTGCTTTTTACATTTTTAATTTTAAGTTTTTTAAGCAGCTGCTTGACTTCCTTGTTTTCCCAAACTTTCCTGAAATCCATAAAAAGAGGAGGATTCCCTCCGGTTAAGTGCGTGAAGAAGAGCATGGTGAGCAGCCCCTGCGCGTCCGCCTCCGTCGCGTAAGGAAGTGCCGGTTTATTTCCATTATGATCGAACGTGGAGTTAAAGAGGGATTCCATGGTATCGGCAACGGGCATAGGCACTCCTCTTTTGTCAGAACCCCATTCGAGCTGGCTCATAAAACCGCCGCCCACGGCATTTAAATCCTTCATCAGATCTCTGACTATCAGATACATCGCAAGGGATTTATTAAAACGCTCATCATCCTCCGCGTTTCTCCGCTCAATCCTTTTCCCAGCTAGAGCATTAAGCCAGCTTCGCATTTCTTTTAACTCTTTTTTATCGTAAGCTTCTTTGTTTAACATATCGGCAAGGAGTTTCATATCCAGTCGTGTTATCTCGAGTCCAAAAGCATTTCTTGTGGGTATAATGTGCGCCAGCGCCGTCTCCATTCCCATCGAATCATGGCCGAACAGCATTACGCGTTTTCCTTTAAGATATTGTGTCGTAATAGCGGCGTAACACCAGTCGGTAAGATCTGTCTCTGTTTTTTCACTCACTACAGGGTTAGAGCCGGTATCCGCCCAGCTCCCGACTATGAGATGAACGAGCCGCCCGTACTGGGAGATGGCGCCGTTTGCCGCATGCGCAAAAACCACCCCCGGTTTTGGCCCGGAGTTACCGCAGACCAGGCAAAGAGGCGTACCCTTGGGAAACTGCTGGAACAATGATATAAGAGAAAGCTGCGGGAACGCCCAGGTATCCGGAGCGCAGACAAGAATATTTGCACCTTTGGATTTTAATTCCCCGGCAACTATATCTGCCTGCTTTTCACCGTCCACAAGAGTCTCGGAATAGATGACATCCGCCTCTTCCCCGCTCGCAAGCTTTACATTAGCCGCAATCTTTTCCGCAACCATGCCAATTATATTCTTGCATCTTTCCCTTGAAGCAAAATCAATTCTCGGATCACTTGTTGCAAATACCCCTATTACGGGATTTTTCGGATACGAACTGCCCGATGTTATTTTTGTTGGTTTATTCATAATATTCCTCCGAAAATACTGATCCTTAAAGTCTTTCTTAATGGTGCTTTCATTTATTTAAATAATGCGGAGGCTTTATTCCGCTTACGTCAAATTGTCATTCGTCATTAGTACTTTGTCATTCTATTTTTTTACCTTACCGTCAGTTCATCCCCTGCGCGTAAGTAGCTGTTTATTCCCAACATCGCTTTATTGTCTTTTGTCCTCAAAGTATAGCTGCTTATTTCTTTTCCGTTCAAATAAGTTTTAAATCCGCCCTTTTTGCCTGCCGGGAGATTCAATCTCCTTAAATTCAACGTTCCATATCTTAGAGAGAGCTTATACAAACTCTTTTCCGAAGTAAACAGTCCCCAGCCGGAACCTGTAGAGAAAAATGTTTTAAAGCTGTTCTTATTTATCTTCGGGTCAAACCCGATTTCTTTTTTTACTCCGTCATAACTGAAACCGGAAAGCGCTGTCAGAATAGACCAGCTCGCCAGGGATCTTATATAGTGATGCCCGCACTCTATCTCATCCCAGGGATTCCTGTTCTTGCCGTTATATCTGTTCCGCAAACCTTTTACAATGGTAAGACCATTTTTGATCAGCCCTTCATATATCATATGTGAAGCAACCTGATATTCTATCCCGCACCACACCTCATCGGAATATGGAAACGGAAATTTCGGGCGTCCGCCTTTCGGCCAGGTGCAAAGGAGAAGCCCTGCTTCATCATTTAAAGCATAAGTTCTCTGGCAATTATTATGATTTTTAAAATTTTTCATCCAGTTGTATTTAAAAATTGATTGCAAAGTTTTTTTGGATTTTTCCGGAGTTAAAATGTAACCCAGCCCCGTAATATGGGCAAACCCTTGCCCTATTACCTGATCGGAAAGACAACCACAGCCATATTGATAGCTCCTGAGCTTTCCCTTTTCCTCAAGCTGAATGAAAAACTTCCCGTTAAAAGTTTCCTTTTCCAGTTTCTTTCGCCCTTTCTCTGCCAGACTACGGTAGAGCTTTGCGCTTTTCTTATCCTCCAGATACTCTGCTATCTCCGCGCCGGCCTTCAGCGCCCCAAGGTACCAGGTGGTTATGAAAGAGTTTTTACCATAAAATTCTACATCGTAGGTATTATGCTGGACGCCTTCCATAACCCCGTCTTTATCCTTATCCCAGTTACTCCAGGCATATTCTAAGGCTTTCTTTGCAGCAGGCCAGAGTTTTCTCAACCATTTATCATTGCCGCAGAGTTTCCACTCCCTGTAAAGTTTCATTATCCCGCCCATTTGCCCGTCAGCCGCAGGATGGTATTTTGAAATGCCTGAACCAATAGGGAGCTGTATACGAAATCCCATCTTTCCGTCAGGATACATATTATATTTATAATCAAGCTCCCTTAATGACCTTTGCAGGTCGGGAAAGAGAAAAGCAGTGGTTTGCGAGTAGTTTTCCACATGAGTGCAGGAACCTTCACAACTACCGGAATTATTATCACAGCCTTCAAAAAGATAGAGCTCGCCCTTGGAGAGCCTCACCGCCGTGGCCGTCTTCAAAATAGACGCCTGCGAGGAAACTGCATCAAGCACATAAGGAGGCATCGTTGTCTTAAAAAGCGTGTCCACGTATAGCTTAGAATTTTTGTATAGTTTATCCGCATTCTTACTTGCGTACTCAGCAACATCAAAGGAATCTTTGAATACACCGGCATAATAATTTTTCCAGACACCTTTTTTGTCTCCCCAATATTTTTCAAAATTAGGAAAATACCAGCTTATACAAAAAGGAAAGGTTTTTTCTTCTCCCGGTTTAAGAACTGCTTTTATACAGACAGCCCCCGTATCCGTCTTTGAGCCCGCACTACCCGGAACACCCTTTGCCGGATCTGTTGGACTATACTTAATATCTTTAACTTCTCCGGTAGCAGACATCCTGTCCCAGAAATCCTGAAGGGAGTCAAACCAGCCCGCCCGTAAAAAAGCCGCCTGCAACTCTGCATTTTTCACGGAAGTTGTTAGAGACGCATTGCCGTAACGCGGACTGTTTTTTTTATGTTTAATGGTATAAAAGAATATACCCTTCGCCGATCCGCCTTTTCTGAGCCTGTTTACGTTACCGCCAAAATCCGGGTAACCCGCGGGATTTGACATACAGGCAAAGACAGTTACTTTAACTTTTTTGAGCGAGGTATTTTTTATCTTAACATTAAATACAGCCGCAGGCAGGCTTGAATTAAAAGAATCAAGCGGAATAAAAGGATTATAGGCTTCAATACTCGCTTTTACAGGCAGGGACTTATCCTTGAAATTCAGAAAAGCAAAAGGATACTTTCCCAGAAAGGTATTGGACTCCATATGAGGAAGACCGCTGCCAACTATACGAGGAATGCCATGACCTGCACCGGTATAAGAACCTTCCTCTGCGGATTGTAAAAGCCTGACAACCGGTAAAACTCCTTCTGCTTTTGCCCTAACACCAAAAAAAGTGAACGGCAGGACATATCCCTTATTAGGACGATTGAATATTTCAAAATCCTGCAAATTCCCCCTTCCGCCTAAAGATATAGAACCTGTGCCAATTCCGCCTAGAGGAAAAGCAATCTGGGACAAGTTTTCTTTTTCATACAGCATAAAACCTCCGGATATAATATTTACACTACTAAGCAGGTTCTTTTTATGGCGAGTATGCCGCAGAAAACCACGGAGGTAACTCCGTGGATGAATGCGGCATGAATAATGATTTGAATTCCATTCGCCGAAACTTCGGACGTAAGTCCGCAGAGGTTCATTTTTTCTTTCTTTTCCACTGTTTTTTCATCCTAATCATTTCTTTACTCAAAACAAACTTTTTCTGCAGAGTCTGCCTTTCTTTAGGATTAATAAATTTATTGCCTTCTTTATACAGCGGCAATCTCTGCTTTACAGGCAGTATTGAAAATGCTTTGTGCGGTTCAATCTGATACCAATAAGCTGTTGAGGAAAATTCATTAGACAGATGATTGGCATGGCCATGCTCTAGGGTGGCTTTGATGGATTTCTGGAACCTGACGGGATTTGACAGATGAAAGACATAAGAAGTCTGAAAACCGCCCGTATTTTTTTCAAATATAGAAGATCCATTAAATAAAAACTTGTTATCCTGCATGCCGTAGGCCTGGTTAAAATAATCTTCAGAACCCGTACCGTGCAAAGAAGGCGGCCATTTCTCTCCGTCAATAAAGATCATATCATCACCCTCTCCCCACCAGGTGCCAAAATCACCCCAACCTGTTTGAAGATTGGTTACCGATATATTACATCCGATATAATGCCCTTTCCCCGACGCTTCCAGAATAACATAATTTTCCTTTCCGTTAAGATTAACCACATCCGCTTCCGGAGTATTAACCAGAATTTCATGCGCCCAGCCCCCGCAGGGATTTTCCCTTTTCCAGTTTGCATGAAAATACGCTATATTATTGTCCAGCGGTTTATCATAAAGCTCATAATCAATATAAAAATACTGCGAATACTGGCAATCTCCCTGATTTTCTATTTCTACTCTTGCTGATTTATTAAACGGCATCGGAAGATAGCAATTTAAAGCTACAAGTCCGTCAACCCTGTTATTATTATTAGCAGAAGCGGTAAAGGGCAGGGAACAGAAAGAATTTGTAATTGAATTTCCCAGACAGAAAAAATCCCCGACCGGAACCAGCACGCTGGGATATTTTTCACCGTCCCAGTATATTTTTATAAGCACTTTTCTGAAATGATATAAATTTTGCGCCGTACTCTGTGTCATCCATATATGTGTTAGGCATCCGGGGCCCTTAATATCGGCGAGTACTCTTGTTTCGCCTTTCTTTATTTTCCACCAATCGGCGTTCCTGCCGGTTTTGTCCCAGCTGGACTCCCTTTTGGTCTTTGCATCAGATACTGTCATTAATGATTTCAAAATATTTTCCATCATACTTCCTCCTATGATTTCACGCCTTTTACACCGTTTTATCAAGCTTCTTTTAGTAAATTTTGGTATTTACGGCCTCTTCTTTCTTTTTTCTACTCAAATAAATACTTCTTTACTAGGAAACTCTGCGGACTTACGAGGCTGTGCCAAAAGTTCGATTCAGCAAGTTTCATTTGTTTTTCCAAAACGATATCTCCAGCTTGTCTTTTTCCGGAAGCGGGTTTAACTTTGCGGACGGAAGAGTCTGATACCAGAATGCCACAGAGGAAATATCGTCCTGGAGAGGAAGATACCGCCCGTCATTTCTCCATCCCAGCGCCTGTATTGTCACTTTCAAATCTTTTTCAAAACGGATCGGGTCCATTATATGCCAGCGGTACATAGAAAATCTTTGTACGGCCTGGAAAACGCCGTTTGGTTTATGAAGAGCCACTCCCGCATAAGGCGTGGTAAACTCAACATATTGATTGGTTTCAAGATCCGCAAAGTCATATGAACCGCAGAAATAATCTTCCGTGCCGGTACCGCAGATAGTAGGGAATTTCTTATCGCCATCCAGAAAAAACTTAATCTCGCCCTCGCCCCACCAGTTACTGGAATTGAGCCCCCAGAGCATATAGGTTCCAACATAATGGCCTTTCCCTTTGACCCCGTCAAGCAGGGAATAGACTTCTTTATATGGAAGCGGATTTGTCCTTCTAAACTGAGCGTGAAAATACGCTGCCTCCCCGGGTACCTCGGTAAGCGTGTAGTCTATCTGGTAATAAAGAATCATTCTGCCTTCATTTCCCTTATTTTTGTAAATTGCTTTTCTGTCTTCATCTATATTTTCCACAGTTATTTTACAGCTCTTTCTAAAAGGCATTTCCCAGTAAGAATTCAGCCCGCTCCAGGGATTGGTACAGACCGCCAGAGAGGAAATCTGTTTATACTTTCCCATCGGATTACAGAAAAAATCGCCCAGGGGACATTCTATTGAAGGATTTTTCTGCCCGTCCCAGTAGACTCTTATGATGGCGAACCTCCAATGGTTCAGCGCCGGAGTCATCCATATGTGCTGAATCGCCCCGGGTCCTTTTATGTCCGCTATGGTCACGGTCTTACCCGGCCTTATAATAATATATGGAGACACTTTCCACCCCTGCCCGAGCTCTCTTGCGCATAATTTAGAAGGTCCGTCGGTTGACATCCCGCCCTTTCCCTTTTCCCCGTCAAAATTCTCCGGACTTATCGACCTTGTCTTTGCATCCGAAAGCCGTGAAAGATTTCCCATGTTCATACCAAGACCATTGAACTTTTCCATTTTAATCCTCCTCCTTAAGCGCAAGTACGATGTACAAAGTTTAAATTCAAGTGCTATTATCTATATATGCGGGATTTTTTTCCCGCTTACATTAAATTGTCCTTTGTCATTCGTCATTTGTAATTATCTTTTACTGACTGTCTTTCTATTAATTTCACCGGAATAATTATTTTTTCGTCTTCCCCTCCTGAGATCTTGCTCAATATGATTTCTACCGCTTTTGCTCCTATCTCTTTAGC
>JAZDIO010000098.1:0-14600 GCA_043804965.1 Candidatus Firestoneibacteriota bacterium
ATTTTTTGGGGATACTAACGTAAGAATTAACCTTTCCGCGTTTATGACTCGTGAAGGTTTTTATAATAAAATAATAAATTATACAGCAACGACAAAAAAAGAGTTATATTCAAGAATAGATAATGAGAAAACCAGGTTAAATCCCAATTCTTATTATGTTTCAGAATGGAATAAAATAAATGGGACCAACTTTGAGGTTGAAGCGTATGAAAATTCTGATAAAAAAACACCACAATATTATTGGCAAAAAAATTATCCTTGGTCAATTGAATAGGACGGAAAAATGATTAAGAAAAATGTTATTTTCAAGTTAATTTCTATTATATTGTTTTTATTTGTATATGTTGAAATTCTAACTGCGGATAACATTGATATTGAAGGGATAAAAATATTGTATCCTGTATATAAATCTTTTATAGAAACTTGTTCCGAAACTACTTCTCAAAACAATTATTTAATAATTATTGGAGAAGTTCAAAAAGAGCAAAACATATTTTATAATGAAAAAGATAAAAAAAAGGGAGAACCGGCAGGATATATAGTACCAATAAAAATTGAGAAGATTTTATTTGGTAAGTCAAATGAAAAGACAATTTATATCATATTGTTTAATCCAATAGATCAATTGGTTGGTTTTGGAAAAGAAGGAAGTAAAGTGCTTCTATTCATTCAAAAATTAAAAGGAGATTTTTTTAAAGACGAAATATCAAGAATCAAAGATTTGTCAAATCAAGAATATTATTATTTGCGGTTTATTCCATACGGAGTGTTTGATCTATCAGAAAAGTCAAATGAATCGTTTGTGAAGCATATTGAAATTTTCATGGAAGTGATTAATATAGAAAATGAGACGATAAAAATAGAAAAACTGTCTGAAATGTTACAGAATGCTCAAAAGTATGATGAAGAAATTATTGTTCTTCAAATTGCTAATATACATTCTCCAAAAGCAATTCCAGTGCTAAAGAAATATATAGATAGAAATATTTCCAATAAAGAGAAGGAATATTTAATAAATTCAATAATTTATAATATTGGCAAGATAAAATCTAAAGAAGTTATTGATTTTGCTATGGAATTGATTACCAATGAAAAATCTTATTCGTTAGGTGAGAGATTATTGAATTCTATCGAATTAAAAAATAAAGAGATGAAGAAATACTGTTACGAAATGCTTGATAAACAAAATCTAAAAAATAAGCAAGATATTTTTCTAAAAATTATTGGTAAACAAAATATTGGTTTAAAAGAAATAAATATTTTGAAGGAAATATTATTAAACGATAATAGCGCTGTTGAAAATCGCCTATTATCCGCGGAATTAATGTCAAAGGTATGGGATAAAAATTTGTATCCAAGAGTTATTGAATTATTTGAATTGGCAAAAAGAGATAAAAATGAGATAATATCAAAGAAGATGATGGAATATGTAAGCGTTTTAAACAAGAGTATCTTAGATGGGAAATAAATGGGGCAGGCACAGGAAAAGTATGAAAAATATTATTAAGGTATTTTTAATAATTTACTTGGCAATAATATCAGCATTTTGCGAAAATACTTCAGAAATAAAACTAGAAATATCTCCAGAATCATCTTTGTATTTCTCTGGTGAAGAGATGCAAGTCAATGTAAAAGTTATTAATTTAACAGGCAAAGAAATTGCTCTTTTAAATTATTTTACGCCTATTGATGAATATTGGAATTATAAAATTGAGCCAATAGAAAAAGGAAATAAAAAAAATGCTGAGAAAAAGCAGATTATCTGAAAAAGCAAGAGGAACTTAAGAAAAAAAAGGAAACCAAATAATATGAGGGTTGAAAAATGATGCCAACATTGAAAGAGCTTTACAGAACAAAGATAATTCCGGAAATGATGAAACAGTTTAAGTACACGTCTGTTATGCAGGTGCCGAAACTTGTCAAGGTAAGTATGAATGTCGGTATGGGCAAGGCGGCTGATAATGTTAAGTTAATTGACGCGGTGGTTGCTGAGCTTGCTGCAATAACAGGGCAGCATCCGGTAATAACCCGGTCAAAAAAGGATATTTCTAATTTCAAAATAAGGATAGGAAATCCGATCGGGGTTATGGTTACCGTAAGAAATGATAGAATGTATGAGTTTCTGGAAAGATTCATAAAAATTGCTCTTCCCAGGTCGAAAGACTTTAAAGGTGTTCCTGATAAATCCTTTGACGGCAGGGGCAACTACACGATGGGAATCAAAGAACAGATTATTTTTCCTGAAGTAGATGTTGATAAAACCGATCAGATACATGGTATGGATATTACAATTGTAACAACGGCGAAAACTGATGCGGAAGCGAAAGCGCTTCTTGAGTATTTTGGTATGCCGTTTAAGAAGCAGGGGGTTTAAGGTGGCGAAAACATCTTGGATAGTAAAAAATAAACGGGAACCTAAATATAAGACAAGAAAATATAACAGGTGCGGTATTTGCGGAAGAAGGCGCGGCTATTACAGAAAATTCGGCGTATGCAGAATTTGTTTCAGGAAACTTGCCCAGGAAGGAAAGATACCTGGTGTCAGAAAAGCAAGCTGGTAAGGAGAAAAAAGATGGCAGCAGTAGATACGATAAGCAATATGTTAACGAAAATAAGAAATGCCAACAAAGCGATGAAGGAACAGACGGATATTCCTTATTCCTGGCTTTCCTATGAAATTCTCAAGATTATCCAGAAGGAAGGGTATATTAAGAATTTCAAAAGGATTGACGACAGAAAAAAAGGCGTAATAAGAGTATATATGAAGTACTTGGATAAAGAAAGGGTGATTTCCGGTATTAAATCGATTTCGACTCAGGGGTTCAGGGTTTACAAAGGCTCGAAAGAAATACGTAAAGTACTTGAAGGATACGGTGTTGCGATTATCTCTACATCAAAAGGTCTTATGACAGACAAAGATGCGAGATTAAATAATGTTGGCGGCGAAGTAATCTGTCAAATATGGTAGGAGGAATTAATGGCCAGGGGCGGAAATAATCCGGTTTTAGTACCGGCAAATGTTAAAGTTACAGTTGCAAACAGCGTTGTCAGGGTTGAAGGCCCTAACGGAAAACTTGAAATGAAACTTCCGTTAAAATTAAAAGTAGAGCTTAAAGACGGCAAAGTTTCTGTAATTAAAGAAACGGAAGAAGCTCAGGTTAAATCAAATCACGGGACCGTACGGGCGAGAATTGCCGTAATGATAAAAGGTGTTACTGAGCAGTTTGTAAAGGTGCTGACCATTGAAGGCGTCGGTTTTAAAGCCGCTGTTGCGGGTAATAAACTCTCGATGGTGCTGGGTTTTTCTCATCCTGTGGAGAGGGTCCTTCCCGCCGGTATTTCGGCAGCTGTCGAGAAAAATACTATTATTACTTTAAAGTGCGCGGATAAAGAGTTGCTTGGGGATTTTGCGGCTCAAATCAGGAAGATCAGGGTGCCGGATCCATATAAAGCAAAAGGTATCAAATATGCCGGCGAGTATATAAAGAGAAAAGCCGGTAAAACAGCAGGCGGCGCGACCGTCGGAGGAAAGTAATCATGGTTTTCAATAGAGAAGCATTAAGAGTAATGAGGCATCAGAGAACCAGAAAGAAAGTTATAGGAACTACAGATTGTCCGAGAATGTGTATTAAGAAAAGTTTGAGGCATACTTATGCTCAACTGATTGATGATGCAACAGGCAAAACTCTGCTTACAGTTTCGACGCTTTCAAAAGAATTAAAAGGAAAATTAAAGTCAGGAGATAATCAGATTGCCTCAGAAGCAATCGGGCTTCTTTTGGCAAAGAAATGTATTGAAAAAGGAATAAAGAAAATAGTGTTTGACAGGAGCGGTTATATTTATCACGGTAAGGTTAAAAGACTGGCTGATGCAGCCAGAAAAGAAGGATTGGTTTTCTAAGGAGGGATATCTTGTCTAGGCTTGATTCATCGAAGTATGAATTGAAAGAAAAAGTAATCAGTATAAAAAGAGTTTCCAAAGTAGTTAAGGGCGGAAAACGTATGTCTTTCAGCTCTATCGTTATAGTCGGAGATCAGAAAGGCCATGTAGGCGTAGGAATAGGCAAAGCAAATGAAGTTCCTGACGCAATAAAAAAAGGTGTTGAAGATGCGAAGAAAAACCTTTTTGAAGTGCCGCTTGCAGGCGCTACCATTCCTCATACAGTGCTTGTTCATTTTGGAGCGACAAGATTGCTGTTGAAACCCGCTTTCCCGGGGACCGGAGTTATTACGGCCGGCGCGGTACGCGCGGTTGTGGAACTTGCAGGAATAAAAGATATATTAAGTAAGACTATCGGCTCAACGAATCCATATAATTTAACCAAGGCGGCAGTAGTAGCGCTTAAATCTTTAAAAAGAATCGACAGGCTTTCGGAGCTCCGGGATAAAAAAATAGAAGAATTGCTTGTATAGTAAGGGAGATTTATAATGAAACTTAATGAATTAAAACCGAATAAGGGCGCAAGAAAAAAAAGAAAAAGAATCGGCTTTGGCATCGGAAGCGGTCACGGTAAAACCTCTACTAAAGGTAATAAAGGCCAAAATGCCAGAAAACATGGAAATAAAGTAGGGTTTGAGGGCGGACAAATGCCTTTGGTAAGGCGTTCGCCAAAAAGAGGCTTTACTAATATTTTTAAAACCAAATATGCAGTTGTGAATGTTTCCGATCTGAATAGATTTGAGAACGGAGAAACGGTAGACCTTAAATCCTTAATAGCTAAGGGATTGATTGATAAGGGCTCAAAACTTGTAAAAATACTTGGGGACGGTGAACTTACTAAAAAATTGATTGTAAAAGCGGCAAAGGTAAGTAAAAAAGCAGCGGAAATAATTAAAGCAGCTTCGGGAGATATTAAGTAAGATGTTTAAAAGCTTTTTCGAGGGTTTAAGAAATATTTTCAAAATACCTGAGCTTCGCGATCGGGTTTTGTTTACTCTGGGAATGCTTATGATCTACAGACTGGGTTGTCATATTCCTACCCCGGGTATTAATGCCGAAGCGCTCTCGGTATTCATGAAAGCGCAGCAGGGCGGTATTCTGGGCTTTCTGGATCTTTTTACGGGCGGCGCTTTTAAAACTTTTTCCATTTGCGCTCTGGGTGTAATGCCTTACATAAGCTCTTCGATTATTATGCAGCTTTTAACTCCGGTAATCCCTGCGTTGGAAAAACTTTCGAAAGAAGGCGATGCCGGCAGGAAGAAAATTAGTCAATATACCAGGTACGGAGCAGTTGCGCTTTGCGCCATTCAGGCCTGGACCATGACATTTCTGATGCACAGTATAGGCAGAGGAATAGTAAATAATTGGGGCCTGAGCTTCCAGTTAATTACAGTGCTTACTCTGACGACAGGTACGATGTTTTTAGTCTGGCTGGGAGAGCGTGTCACGGAGAAAGGCATCGGGAACGGTATGTCAATGATAATTTTTGCGGGTATTGTTGCCAGGATCCCTACAGAAATAATCAATACTTACAGACTCTGGTTAAATAATGAGTTGTCAGTTGTTACTATTACTCTTGTAATGGCCGGAATGCTTGCAATAGTTGCTTTTGTTGTTATGATTCAGACTGCAGCCAGAAGAATCCCTGTGCAATACGCTCAAAGGGTGGTTGGCAGGAAAGTTTATGGAGGCGCAGCGACATACTTACCTCTAAAAGTGGATTTTTCCGGTGTTATTGCAATTATATTTGCCTCTTCTGTTTTGTCAGTGCCGGCAATGATTGCAAAACCGTTTAGTGACAACGTGTTCTTTGAGGCAATAGTTAATTGGCTCTCTCCCGGACAGACAGTATATCTTATACTTTATGGAATTCTGGTTATATTCTTCTGTTTTTTCTATACTGCCGTAGTGTTTAACCCTGTGGATGTAGCTGAAAATATTAAAAAATACGGCGGTTTTATTCCCGGGGTGCGTCCGGGCGAACCGACAGCAAAATTTATAGATTATACTCTTACCAGGGTTACTTTGGTCGGGGCGCTTTCGATAGCGGCAATAGCGATTATACCTGATATACTTATGAGAACCGTTAATATTCCTTTTTATTTTGGCGGTACCTCATTATTAATTGTTGTAGGTGTTGCGCTTGACACTATGAAACAGATAGAGTCGCATCTGTTAATGCGCCACTATGACGGTTTTATGAAAGACAGTAAATTAAAAAGCAGGGCAGGTTTTTAATGAACCTTATTATTCTTGGAGCTCCGGGCGCAGGCAAGGGAACATTATCTGATGAGCTTGTGAAGGAAATAAAGATTCCAAAGATTTCTACGGGAGATATGCTCAGGAAAGAGGTGAAAGAGGGTACGCCTCTCGGGTTAAAAGCCAAAGAGATAATGGCAAAAGGCGCTTTGGTTTCCGATGATATTATTAACGAACTTTTAAAAAACAGAATTAAACAGCCTGATTGTGAAAAAGGATTCATGCTTGACGGTTTTCCCAGGACGATTAACCAGGCTGAAGAACTTGATAAAATAATGAAAGAAATTAATCTTAAGATAGATTTAGTCGTTAACCTGGTTATTTCGGAAGAACTTATAATCAGACGGTTGACCAACAGAAGAGTTTGCAGAAAGTGCGGCGCCAATTTCAATCTTGTTTCATTGCCTTCTAAAAAAGAGGGTATCTGCGATTTGGACGGAGGAGAACTTTACCAGCGAGCGGATGATAACGAGACTACAATCAGGAACAGGCTGCAGGTTTACGCCAAAGATACGCAGCCTTTGATAGATTATTACATAAGAAAAGGACTGCTTCAGAATGTTATAGCCGAAAAAGGCATCTCAGATATGGTGAGGAAATTTAAAGAAATTGCGGCTGATAAAACTGATAAGTAATGCTGATTCTTAAAACTCGTGCAGAAATAGAACAAATGAAGATCAGTTCGAAACTGGCGGCCGAAGTGCTGAAGAGGCTGGAAGAAGAAATTTTTCCGGGAATTACTACCGGAGAACTTGACAGGGTAGCGGAGTCTTTGATAAGAGAAAAAGGCGGAAAGCCGAGCTTTAAAGGGTATCGCGGTTACCCTGCAAGTATCTGCGCTTCCTTAAATGAGGAAGTAGTGCACGGAATACCGGGACCCAGAAAAGTTAAGGAAGGCGATTTATTAAAGATCGATATTGGGGTCTTTAAGGAAGGTTTTCACGGGGATGTTACCGAGACCTACGCAGTCGGAAGTGTTTCTTTGGAAGCAAAGAAATTAAAGGATATCACCGAGAAAGCTCTCTATGCCGGAATAGGTAAGTCCAGCTCGGAAAACAGAGTTGGCGATATTTCGAATGCGGTGCAAAGTGTTGCTGAAGAAGCCGGCTATACGGTGGTTCGTGATTTTACCGGTCACGGTATAGGAAAAAATCTTCATGAGGAACCGCAGGTTACAAATTTTGGAAAAGCAGGAACCGGAATAAGACTTAAAGAAGGGATGGTTTTCTGCATAGAGCCCATGATAAATGCAGGGGCGGCGCAAGTTGAAGTACTCAAAGACGGTTGGACCGTGGTTACAAAGGATAGAAAGTTATCCGCGCATTACGAACATACGGTGGCAATTGTTAACGGGAAAGCTGAGATTCTGACTCGGTATTAAGAGGAAAAATGACAAAAGAAGGAAATATAGAGGTGGAAGGTAAAATAGTCGAATCGCTTCCGAATGCGATGTTTCGGGTTGAATTAGACAAACCGGATAAAGCTCCTAAAGATCAAAAGGGACCGGTTGTATTAGCCCATATTTCCGGAAAGATGCGGATGCATTTCATCCGTCTGCTTCCGGGAGACAGGGTAAAATTAGAGCTTTCGCCTTATGATCTCACAAGAGGCCGAATAACTTACAGGATAGGGTAGGAAAATGAAAGTAAGAGCGTCCGTTAAAAAGATTTGTGATAAATGCATGGTAATTAAAAGAAAGGGTGTAGTTAGAGTTGTTTGCTCTAACCCCAAGCACAAACAAAGACAGGGGTAGTATAATATTCCAAGGAGGAGTAAATTGGCCAGGATTGCAGGTGTTGATTTAGCGAGAAATAAAAGGATTGAAATAGCGCTCGGGTACATTTATGGCGTGGGACGGGCGACAGCTAATAAGATTCTAAAAGATACCGGAGTGAATCCGGATACCAAAGTTCATGAACTTACTGAAGGCGATATCAAGAAGATAAGGGAGTATTTGCAGACCATCAGGGTAGAGGGTGATCTTCGCAGAGACAGCGCCATGAATATTAAACGTCTTATTGATATCGGTTCTTACAGGGGCCTTCGTCATAAAAGAGGCCTTCCGGTCCGGGGTCAGCGTACTAAGACCAATTCAAGAACAAGAAAAGGTCCGAGAAAGACAGTGGGTGTAATGAGAAAAGAAGTTAAGGCCATGGTTGATAACACGGTAAAGAAATAGGAAGAATATGTTGCGGCCGGTATACCGGACTTTTTACGAAATAAAAGGATTCAGAAGAAATCAAGGAGAATATTAAATGGATGAAGTAAAAAAAGAAACGAAATCGCAGGCTGCAGCTCCTATCGCAGCTCCGGCTTCTGCTTCTGTAAAAGAAATAAAAAAACCTGAAAATAGAATGATGAAAAAGGGCATCGCGCATATTTTTTCGAGTTTTAATAATACGATTGTTTCCATTACGGATGTCGCGGGCAGGGTCGGGGCCTGGGCATCTTCCGGAAGCGTCGGATTTAAAGGTTCGAGAAAAGGGACCCCCTTTGCGGCGCAGCTTGCGGCTGAAACTGCCGCCAAGAAAGCGTTTGACAAGGGTTTTACTCATGTAGAAGTGCATGTCAAAGGTCCGGGAGCAGGCAGAGAATCGGCCATCAGATCGATTCAAACCGCCGGTTTAAAAATCACTTTAATTAAAGACGTTACGCCGATCCCTCATAACGGATGCAGACCAAGAAAGAAAAGAAGAATATAAAATTTTCCGAGCTTACGCGCGGAGTTTCTAATGATATGAAATATTAATTATCCGTGCCGAATTTATTCCGCGAGCTCGCGCTCGAGGTTTTCTTCGGCAGAACATTGTAAACTTAAGGAGGAGCTAAGTTGGCTAGAATTACTGGTGCAAAATGCAGGTTATGCAGAAGGGAAAAAATCAAGCTCTTTTTAAAGGGTGACAGGTGTTATACCGGGAAATGCGCTATTGAGAAGGGCGGTATTATCCCCGGTCAACACGGTAAAAAGATGTCGAAACTTTCCGAATACGGCGTCCGTCTGAGAGAAAAACAGCGCGCTAAGAGAATTTACGGAATGAATGAGGGCCAGTTCAGGCGTTTCTACGGTATAGCCGCGGATAAGGAAGGTGTTACCGGCGAGTATCTCTTAAAGCTTCTTGAAAGCCGCCTTGACTCTGTTGTTTACAGGGCAGGCCTGGCTGCTTCAAGGGATGGCGCAAAAATACTGGTGCTGCACGGACATGTTCAGGTTAACGGAAAGATTGTAAACATAGCTTCGTCTATTTTAAAACCCGGAGATGTTATTAATATAAAAGAAAAGTCAAAAGAAATGAAAGCAATAAAGTTGAGCATTGACAGGGTTAAGGAAAGGGGCGGTATTACTTCCGGAGCCTGGCTCGATGTTGATTTTGACAATCTCAAGGTTACTTTCAAAAAAATGCCTGAAGAAGCCGAGATCGGCTCAATTCTTAATAAACAGCTGATTGTCGAATTCTATAACAGATAATATTGGGGGGAAAATTATGAAATGGAAAAGAATGGAGATGCCAAAGAGCATGGAAGTTGATTCCAGCACCCTTACCGGCGTTTACGGTAAATTTGTTGCTGAGCCATTTGAACGGGGGTATGGACAGACTGTAGGTACAGCGTTAAGAAGGGTTTTGCTTTCTTCAATTCAGGCGGCGGCGATTACTTCGATTAAGATAGAAAATGTACTTCACGAGTTCGGCACTATTAAGGGTGTTTCGGAAGATGTTACGCATATAATCCTTAATGTAAAACAAATAAAGATAAACCTTCTCGGTAATGCGCCCAGAAAGATTTATTTGAGTATTCAAGGCCAAAAAACGGTAACTGCCGGGGATATAACTGCTGATGCTGAAATTGAAATAGTTAATCCTGACCTGGTTATCGCGACGACAACTTCTGCCAGTGCAAAGTTAAATATAGAGTTTACGGTTGATACCGGAAGAGGTTATGTCGCAAGTGAAGATAACAAAAAAGAGGATGCGCCTATAGGCGTAATCCCCGTGGATTCTATATTTACACCTGTAATCAGAGTGAATTATACGGTAGAGAATACAAGAGTCGGGCAGCAGACAGATTATGAAAAACTTATTCTTGAAATATGGACAGACGGTAGAATCAAGCCGGAAGAAGCGCTTTCATATTCGGCGAAAATAATGAAGGATCATCTGGCGGTATTCATTGGAAATGAGGATGAACTGGAAATGGAAGATGAAAGTTCAGTGGACAAGAACAATGCTCAAATGGAAGAGATATTAAAAAAGAGCGTTGATGAGCTTGAACTCTCTGTTCGCTCGGCAAATTGCCTGAAAATAGCCGGAATCAAATCAATTGATGAGCTGGTAAAGAAAAGTGAAAATGAAATGCTTAAGTACAGGAACTTTGGCAAGAAGTCCTTAAAAGAGATAAGTGATATTCTTAAAAGCATGGGGCTTACTTTTAATATGGACTTGAATTCTCCTGATATTCCTGAGGATTGCGAGCTTCCGGAGGATGTGACTCCGATTTATGTTGAGAAAGAAAAAAAACCAAAGAAGAAGTAGGAGCTGAATTATGAGGCATAGAGTAAATGGAAACAGATTAAGCAGGGTTTATGAAAGCAGGATGGCGTTGATTAAGAATCTGGAAACTTCGTTGTTTAAAGCCGAGAGAATTGTTACAACGCTGGCAAAAGCGAAGGTGTTGAGAAGCAAAGCAGAGAAGCTTATTACGCTGGCAAAAAAAGGCGGACTTGCGAATATCCGGTATATTGAACAATTTATCAAGGAAAAGAGCGTGCTTTTTAAGCTCTTAAATGTAATAGCTCCGCGTTTTAAAGACAGAAACGGCGGTTATACCAGGATAATAAAGTATAAAAATAGAAAGGGTGATGATGCATTAGTTGTAATGATTGAGCTGGTTGTCAGGCAGAAGAAAGAAAAAAAAGTAAAGAAAGGCGAAAAACCGGAGGAAAAAGGTAAAGAACAGGAAGCTCCGGTAAAAAAGTAGTTTTGTCTGATATTTCTGAAAGGCGTTCGTTATCGGACGCCTTTTTTTGTTGGCAAATGACGTTTAAATGAAACCCTGAACCATTTGCTATAGGGCAAAAAATTATTATTTGACAAATGCTATCCATCTACTATAATATAGTAAGAGCTGTAGAGCAGACATTATCAATAATGAAAAACAAGAGGCTTGCAAGTTTAAGACTTAAATTCACTTCATTTTTAAGTGTTTTTCTTGGTCTTGAAATTGAGTAAAAAAAGAAAGGAGATGCTATTGTTGCCAATCTTGCAAGTAATGCCGCAAAAGCAGAAAAGTTCCTATAAAACGGAGTGTTTGTAATGACCGCTGCAGAAAGATTGATTTTGTTTAATCTGGCCGGTATTACGCCCCTGGCCTTTAGAAAGCTGCTGGACAAATATGGAGCTTTGAATAATATCAGGCAGGAAGATATTGAGAAGCTCTCTAATTGCAGAAAAAACCTTCATAAAGAGCTGGATAACGAGCTTAAGATGCTGAAGAAGCTGGAAGTTAGAGTTATTACCATAATGGATGAAGAATATCCTTCTTCTTTAAAATATATAAGTGATCCGCCCTATTTGCTTTATGTTAAAGGGGTGTTACAACCGGAAGATGGGATTTCTATCGGCGTGGTAGGCTGCAGGAATCCCACCGGTTATGGAAAGATATGCGCTGAGAGGTTTACGCTGAAACTTATAGAAAGAGGTTTTACCGTAATTAGCGGCCTTGCCCGCGGAATTGATACGATTTGCCATAAAGCAGCGGTCGGAGTTAAGGGCAGAAATATTGCGGTTTTAGGCAGCGGCTTTGGCAGGTTGTATCCGCCGGAAAATAGAAATCTTACGGAGGAAATAGCGTTATGCGGCGCTGTTGTAAGCGAGTTTTCGATGTTTACCGGGCCTGACAGGTTCAATTTTCCGAGAAGAAACAGGTTAATAAGCGGTATGTCTCTGGGTGTTTTAGTAATAGAAGCCAGAGAAGTAAGCGGAGCGCTTATTACGGCAAGATATGCTCTTGAACAAAACAGGGAAGTTTTTGCTCTTCCAGGAAATATAAGCAGTGAAGAAAGCAAGGGCCCAAACGGCCTTATAAGGCAGGGCGCAAAGCTTGTAATGTCTGTCGAAGATATACTTGAAGAGCTTAAGGAGGCTCTTCCTGAAGAGTTCGTAAATAAAACGGGGCAAGCACAGCTTGAAACAGTAGCGCTTACAGATGTCGAAAATAAAGTCTTTAGCGTGATTAACAATGAGCCAACACACATAGATGAAATAATAAATGTTACAGGGATAAAGACCGGGGCGCTTGCAACTGCCCTGATAAATTTGGAAATCAAAGGATTTATTAAGCAATTTCCCGGTAAGATGTTTGTAAAGCTTTCTTAAATAGTTTTGTATCCCTGTCCGCATAGGCGGAAGTGGAATTTTCCCCAAAAAGGAGCAGTAAATTGAAAAAACTTATTATAGTGGAGTCCCCGACAAAGGTGCATACAATATCCAAGTTTTTAGGGAAGGATTTTATTGTAAAAGCCTCAATGGGGCATATCATAGATTTACCAAAGAGCAGAATCGGTATTGAGGTTGAGAAGGACTTTGAACCGAAATATATTGTGATGAGGGATAAGGCAAAGATATTAAAAGATATTAAAGAAGCAGCTGATAGATCGGAAATTATCTATCTGGCTACCGATCCTGACAGGGAAGGCGAGGCGATAAGCTGGCATTTAAGAAATGCCGTTCTTGAGGAAAAGAAAAGCAAAAGCAAGAAAAAACAACCGGTTAAACCGAAAGAAGTAAAAGAAAAAAAAACCTGCAGAGTTGTATTTAATGAAATAACCAAAAAAGCGGTTATGTCTGCGATAGAAAACCCGAGAGAATTAGATAGGAACCTTGTTTATGCTCAGCAGGCCAGAAGAATACTTGATCGACTTGTGGGCTATATGATATCGCCTCTCCTGTGGAAGAATGTCCAGAGCGGTCTTTCTGCCGGAAGAGTGCAGTCTGTTGCTTTAAGAATGATCTGCGAGCGTGAAAAAGAGATTATAGCTTTTAAACCGGAAGAATACTGGTCAATAGAAGCCCTTTTAAAAGGAGAAAATCCTCCGCAATTTACCGCGAAGCTGGCCCAGATAAACGGCGAGAAATTTAAGATAGTAACAAAAGAAGAGGGCGACAAGATTGTTGCCGAATGCCGAAAACATCCGTTTATAGTAAAAAAGATAGAAAGCAAAGAAAAAAACAGATATGCTCCGGCTCCATTTATTACTTCTACTCTTCAGCAGGAGGCTTCAAAGAAACTCGGGTTTACTTCGAGAAAGACCATGATGATAGCCCAGCAGCTCTATGAGGGCTTGAATGTGGGCGAAGAAGGGGAGGTGGGTTTAATAACGTATATGAGAACGGACTCTGTCAGGATTGCGGAGGAAGCGCTTACTGAAGCAAGGGATCTTATCGGAAGTAAATATGGGCAGGAGAATCTCCCGGAAAAACCCAATTTCTTTAAAAATAAGAAGAACTCACAGGATGCGCACGAAGCGATCAGGCCTTCGTCCTGTCTTCGCGAGCCTGAGAAAATAAAGCAATTTCTTTCTAAAGATCAGTATCGCTTATATGATCTTATCTGGAAGAGGTTTGTTGCGTGTCAGATGAAGCCGGCGATACTTGAGGTTACTACAGCGGACATTGCAGCGGATATTTATAATTTCAGAGCAAGCGGGACTGTCATAAAGTTTAAAGGTTTTCTTGGTGTATATAGCTTTGAAGAGGAGGAAGAAAAAGAGGAAAAGAACAGTGATAGTGCGGAGGTTGAAGGAAAAGAATCCGTAAAAGAAAAAATACTTCCCAAGTTGACAGAGCAGGAAAAATTGGACTTACTGGAAATCGCAGGAAATCAGCACTTTACCGAACCGCCTGCCAGATATAATGATGCTTCGCTGGTTAAGGCTCTTGAAGAGAATAACATAGGCCGTCCGTCCACTTATTCGCCGATTATTTCAACGCTGCTGGACCGAAATTATGTAGAGAGGATGGATAAACGATTTAAGCCGACTGAACTTGGGGAATTAGTGGATGATATACTGATGAAAACATTTCCGGATATATTAAATATAGAATTTACCGCCAATATGGAAGAAAAACTTGATAAAATTGAAGATGGCGAGACTGATTGGATCTCCGTGATAAAGGGATTCTACGGCCCTTTCTCAGAAGATCTCCTTAAAGCTTCAAATATTATGGGTGGAATGAAGAAAGACCGTGATGGAGAGACGGGGCAGGTATGTGATGCCGTATATAAAAAGAATGCTGAAGGTGTCCTGGAAAGAATAATTGATACCACAAGGCTTACCGAGGAAGAAAAGAAAGAGCTTATTCCTTGCGGAAGAGCTATGGTCGTGAAATGGGGAGCAAGGGGGAGGT
>JAZDIO010000099.1:0-12630 GCA_043804965.1 Candidatus Firestoneibacteriota bacterium
AAACCCTGGTTTGCCGTGGAGGTGAAATCTTCGTACAGGAAAATTCCCCAAGCTCTCAGATATTTTATCGAAAGGATTGGTATACCGGCTGCTTATCTTGTGGTGATGGAACCGGGGAAGGATTTTATTATTAAAGGCGTCAGAGTTATCAGTATAGATAAGTTCCTTGCCGGATTGGTTTAGCGTTTTTAACGTTATGCCAAAGAAAACAGCTCAGAACTCGTAGGATGCCCGTCCTTTAGCTTGGCGGGTCCGCCTCAGGCGGAAATAATTGAAAGCTTCCTATCGTCGAAACTCCGTGTGTAAGCTCGGAGAGGTTTATATCAGAAACCTTCAATATGTCCAGGTCGAAGGCCGTCCGATGGATGGTAATTGAGAGGATTAGGTCATTTATAGGCAGGGAGATAGAAAATACATGCACTAACCTGATATTAATTCTTATTGGTCCCGGATAGGCCTGTTTCGTATCTTCCTATAGGCCGAAAAACCGATATTTATTAAAGCGTAGAGCATTATTGCAAAACCTGCAAAGTATGCTGTGTTCCCTATTGTTTCGCATTTTGTAATGACTCCGAGTTCTCCGAACATGTAGGTCCAGTCGTGCAGGCCTCCGCCGGCTAAGGGGAGTTCCAGCTTTAGCGCGTCTTTCATGTAGGTTCCTATATTTAAAAAGTTTTCTCCGAACCAGACGAGCGTGATCATACTTGAAAGGCGCTGTTCTTTGCGGTGAAAGTAGATGAAGGCGGAAAGAGGAAAAAGGAGCTGTGCCAGGGTTCCTCCCAGCGCGGTTAAAAACTCTATTCCAAATACTCCGAATATTATATGGCCGGCTTCATGGAATGCAAGGTTAACGCTGTCTATTATTGGAATAAAAGGAATTTGCATTTAACTGCCTCCTTGATTGTATAATAGCCGCAAAAATTAAAAAAAACAAGTCCCTAAATGTCTGTAAAGTCATTGAAGTCTAAAAAAAATAATCAAAAGAAAGTTAAAAGTGTTGCCGGCGGAACGGATTGCCCAAAAAACCTTTAAGCAGAGACAGTGAAAGAAAGCATGGAAGGAAAATGAAATTGTTTGCTTTTCATTATTTTTGATGGAAAAATTACCCGGAATTTGTTAAGATAATCCTTGAACTGTGCCCTGAACGGGTTTTTTTGTATTTGTTTACCGCATATTTTATGACGTTATGCCAAAGAAAACAGCTCGGAATTCGTTAGTTTGCGGGATGTCGTCCTTTAGCTTGGCGGGTCCGCTTCAGGCGGAAATAATTGAAAACTTCATATCGTAGAAACTCCGTGCGTAAGCTCGGAGAGTTCCATCGGGAGGGGAAAAGTTAAAAAGAAATGGGGATAATCGTACAGAAATTCGGCGGGTCGTCGGTGGCTACTCCGGCAAACATGAAAGATGTGGCAAAAAGGATTGTTAAATGTAAAAATGAAGGCAATCAGGTGGTTGTCGTGGTTTCTGCCCCGGGTGATGAAACGGATGAACTTATCAGTCTTGCAAAGCAGATAACTGATGTCCCTGATGACAGGGAAATGGACGTGCTTCTGGCAACAGGGGAACAAAAATCCATAGCTCTCATGGCTATTGCTATAAAGTCACTGGGCTGTGATGCTATCTCCTTTACCGGTCCGCAAGTCGGTATTGTTACCGATGATGTTCACGGGAAAGCGCGAATAGTAAAGATTGGCGGAGAAAAGATTGTTAAAGCTCTGAAACTTGACAAGGTGGTAATAGTTGCCGGTTTTCAGGGTATGGATGTTGATGAGGATATCACCACTTTGGGACGGGGCGGATCTGACCTTACTGCAGTTGCAATTGCCACGGCTCTTGGAGCCGAGGTATGCGAACTTTATAAGGATGTGGACGGGATACTTACGACAAATCCGAAAGTGGTTCCTGAGGCCAGGCTTATTAAGAACATCTCCTATGAGGAGATGCTGGAGATGGCCTCGGCAGGAGCCCAGGTTGTAAATGCGCGGTCTATAGAGTATGCGCAGAGATATAACATGCCGATGCGGGTAAGGCCCACCTTTAACGAAGGAATGGGTACAATGATCGCTAAGGAGGCAAAAGAAATGGAAAAATTATTTGTCAGCGGTGTTACTTACAGTAAAGATGAAGCAAAAGTTACAGTTTACGGCGTTCCCGATAAACCGGGGAATGCGGGTGCTATTTTCAGGACCCTTGCGGATGAAAATATCAACGTGGATATGATAGTTCAGGATGTAAGCGAAGAAGGCGTTACCAATATCTCGTTTACCGTCGGAAAAAATGAACTTAAAAAGTCGCTTGCCGCCGTGGAGAAAGTCAAGGCAAAGATAGGTATTAAGAATATTATGATAGATGAAGGTATCGCCAAAGTATCGGTTATAGGTGTCGGGATGAGAAGCCATGCCGGTGTTGCGGCCATGATGTTCGAAGCGCTCTCAGAATCAGGGGTTAACATTGAGATGATTTCTACTTCGGAAATAAAAATCTCGGTCGTGATAGATAAAGCGAAGACTGAAGATGCGGTAAGGAAACTGCATGTAAAGTTTAATCTGGAGAAGATCTAAAAAGCATTGACGATTTACGAATGACAATTGAAGGAAGGCGGAAAAAGCTCCGCCTAAAATTAGGGACAGCGACCAATTAATGGGCAGATTGAGGTATAATCTGTCGAGGAAAATACGTATATGAAAAGAGTTATTCTTTATGATACTACTTTAAGAGACGGCGTGCAGGGAGAGGGTGTAACTTTTTCTGTTGATGAAAAGCTGAAAATCACCAGAAAGCTGGATGAAATCGGAATTGATTATATTGAGGGCGGCTGGCCGGGCGCGAATCCTAAGGATGCTGAGTTTTTTCAAAAATTAAAAGAGCTTAAGCTGAAGCATTCCAAGGGGGTTGCTTTCGGAAGTACGAGACGGGCAAAAAATCAGGCAAAAGATGATGGAAATCTGAAAGCTATTGTTAAGTCCGGAGTGCCTGCAGCCGCAATCTTTGGAAAGACCTGGGACCTTCACGTCACCGAGGCGCTTCGTATTTCCCTTGAGGAAAATCTGAAATTAATTTTTGATTCCGTGGAATATCTGAAGGCAAATAAGCTTGAAGTGTTCTACGACGCTGAACATTTTTTTGACGGATACAAGGCAAATAAGGAATATTCTATTAAAACTCTTAGGGCTGCGGAAGAGGCAGGAGCAGATTATCTTGTACTCTGTGATACCAACGGCGGGTGTCTGCCTTCAGGGATTAAGGCAATAATTGAAGAAGTTAAGAAACACATAAAAATTCCTCTTGGAATTCATGCTCACAATGATTCCGATATGGCGGCGGCAAATACTGTAACTGCCGTTGAATGCGGAATTTTGGTTGTAGAGGGCACAATAAACGGATTCGGCGAAAGATGCGGGAATGCGAATCTTTGCACGGTTATTCCCAACTTGCAGCTTAAATCCGATATTTTCTGCCTTAGTACAGCTAAATTAAAAGAGTTGACTTCTCTTTCCCTCTTTGTCGCTGATGTTGCCAATGTAATGCTTTCCGACAATATGCCTTTTGTCGGTTATTCGGCTTTTGCTCATAAGGGCGGAATTCATGTGGATGCGGTTAAGAAAAACCCTAAGACGTATGAGCACACGGAACCGGAACTGGTCGGAAATAAAAGACGGGTTCTTATCTCGGATCAGTCAGGCATCAGTAATGTTCTTTATAAGGCTGCAGAGCTTAATATTAAGATGGGAAAAGATAATCCTGCTTCAAAAGAGCTTCTTAAAAAGCTGAAAGAACTGGAGAACCAGGGGTATAATTTTGAAGATGCAGAAGCTTCCTTTGAACTTTTGATGAAAAAAGCGATGAAAACTCACCGGACCTTTTTTGATTTGGAAGGGTTTAGGGTGATCCTTGAAAGCAGGGCCGGAAAAATGGTGTCGGAAGCTACTATAAAGATCTCAGTCAAGGGTGTTTCCGAACATACAGCTGCGGAGGGAAATGGGCCTGTAAATGCTCTGAACAATGCTTTAAGAAAAGCTTTAGAGAGATTCTATCCTACCTTGGCTCAGGTTTATCTTAGAGATTTTAAAGTGAGGATAATTAATCCGCAAGCGGCTACCGAGGCTATCTGCCGCGTTAATATTGAATCTACGGATGGAAAGTCTATCTGGAGCACGGTTGGAGTTTCTACCAACCTTATTGAAGCCAGCTGGTATGCGCTGCTTGACAGTATTGAGTACAAACTCCTGAAAGACGGAGTTAAGTGATGCGGGCGCTGTCCCGGCTGTCAGCCGTCTGTTTCTTGTTTTCATTTTTTTTTGCCGGCTGCGGCCCGTTTTATCGCACGGTTGTTACGATGGAACCTGTAAATACAGGGGATTATGCTGTTGCTTCTGAGGAAGGATATTGTTTTTTTGAGAAAGCCGGTGTTAAAGTGACTCTGGCCTTTGAAACCAGGAAAAAGCTGGAAGCAGTTTCAGAGTATATAAACTGGAATCCGTATTTAAATGAACGAAGGTTCTTCTTTACCGTATTTAAGCTTACAGTGGAAAATACCAGACAAGATAAAATATTTATTGACACAGGGAAAACTGTGCTGCTGGATGGCCTTGGCGGGCAATCGAATGCTTTGACTATTGACTATTTCAAAACGCTTTATCCTGTGGCTGCAATGATTCAGCCAAAAAGTTATCCCAGGACTGATTTGATTTATGATAAAACTATTATCTATACTGAGGATTATTATAGATTTAATAGGGTTGAAAAAACCCTTTTTGTTAATGGAGAGCTTTACCCCGGGGTCAAAAGAGAAGGTTATATAGTCTTTGAGCAGATAAAACAGGAAGCGGGTAATATTACGGTCATACTTCCGGGTTTAACGTTAAATACGAACGGCACCTCTGAAGGTGTTAAGCTTGATGAGCTGAAGTTTAAGTTCCTGCATAAAGTAAGCGTGAAAGAAGCGACAAAGTGATAAATTCGAAATTCTAAGCTCGAAATTCGAAACAAAAAAGAAAAATTCGAAAAAGAAAAAAAGAAGCGAGAAAAATATTTGTTTTTAAATTATTTTTTTGGGTTTAGAATTTGTTTCGAGTTTCGAATTTAGTGCTTCGAATTTGTACTTAAAGGAGTTTTATGGCAATTCGTGAACTATCAAAGCGATACGAGCCCAAAGAAGTGGAGAAAAAATGGTATGATACGTGGCTTTCCAAAAATTATTTTACCGCGGATGCGAAAGATGAAAAGAAGCCTCCGTTTTCCTTGGTCATACCTCCTCCGAATATTACCGGTGTTCTTCATATGGGGCATGCGCTTAATAACACAATTCAGGATGCCATCTCCAGGTTCAAAAGGATGCAGGGTTTTAATGTTCTCTGGCTTCCGGGTATGGATCATGCGGGTATTGCAACTCAGAATGTAATAGAAAAAGAACTTAGGAAGAACGGCAAGACCCGTCATGATTTGGGCCGCGAGGAATTTGTAAAAAAAGTATGGGAGTGGAAAGAAAAGTATGGAAGCACGATCATAAATCAGCTTAAGACCATGGGTTGTTCCTGCGATTGGTCCCGCGAACGCTTTACTATGGATGAAGGTCTCTCGAATGCTGTTAAAACTGTCTTTGTCGCGCTTTATAGGGAAGGCCTGATATACCGCGGGAATTATATAGTTAACTGGTGTCCAAGGTGTGCTACCGCCCTGTCTGATATTGAAGTAGAGTATAAGGATACCAAGGGTCATTTCTGGCATATTAAATACCCCGTCAAAGGCGAGGATGCATATATAGTTGTTGCAACTACCAGGCCGGAGACCATGCTTGGTGATACTGCGGTAGCGGTAAATCCTAAAGACGAAAGATGGAATAAGCTGATAGGAAAGACGCTCTTACTCCCTATTAGTAACCGTGAAATAAAAGTAATAAGGGACGAAATGGTCGATATGGCGCTCGGTACCGGGGCCGTGAAGGTGACGCCGGCGCACGATCTTAATGACTTTATGATGGGGAAAAAACACGGTTTGGAAGAAATAATTATTATGGATAATTCAGCAGTGATGAACAAAAACGCGGGAAAATACGAAGGCAAAGACCGGTTTGTCGCAAGAAAAGAGATAGCGGCCGAACTGGAAACGCTTGGGCTGCTTTTAAAAGTGGAGGACTACCGGCATTCTGTCGGGAGTTGTTCACGTTGTGAAACAGTGGTAGAGCCGGTCATTTCTCTCCAGTGGTTTATGAGGATGAAACCTCTGGCGGAGCCGGCTATCAAGGCGGTAAAAGAAGGCCAGGTCAAATTTGTACCTGCTCACTGGGAAGACACTTATTATCAGTGGATGGAAAATATCCGGGACTGGTGTATCAGCCGTCAGCTCTGGTGGGGGCACCGCTTGCCTGTCTGGTACTGTAAATCCTGCAAAGAAATAATTGTAGATATGACTGCTCCGGAAAAATGTCCCGCCTGCGGCGGAAAGGCGGAGCAGGACCCGGATGTGCTCGATACCTGGTTTTCCTCGGCGCTCTGGCCTTTTTCCACTATGGGCTGGCCTCTTGATACTCCCGACTTGAAAAAATTCTATCCGACCACAGCGCTTTCTACCGCTTTTGATATTATCTTTTTCTGGGTTGCCAGAATGATAATGATGGGTTTGAAGTTTTGCGGGCAAGTGCCGTTCAAAGAGGTCTATATCCATGCCTTAATCCGGGATGCGGATGGTAAAAAGATGAGTAAGTCCAAAGGGAATGTTATCGACCCTCTCACGGTGCTTGAAAAATATGGCACAGACGCTCTCCGATTCACCCTCGGGATTCAAGCGGCCCAGGGCAGGGATATCTATCTTTCCGACGAGAGATTTGAAGGGTATCGTAATTTTGTGAATAAACTCTGGAATGCTTCAAGGTTTGTCCTTATGAATCTCGAAGGGTTCGACAGGTCGGTTATTAAACCGGAAAAGCTTCAGCTTACCCTAGCGGACAGGTGGATGCTCAGCAAGTTCAACCGCCTTGCGGAGGAAGTGACTAAAAACCTGGATACTTATAATTTTGATAAGGCGGCGCAGGGGCTCTATGATTTTATTTGGCATGAATTCTGCGATTGGTATATCGAACTGGCAAAGCCGAGAATGAATTTAAAGAATCCGGATGTGCAGAAATCTTTGAAGGATAAACATTCTCCGCGCGAGACGGTTCAATTCATAATCTCTGATATCCTTGAAAAGACCTTAAGACTTCTTCATCCGTTTATGCCTTTTGTTACGGAAGAGATATGGCAATCTTTGCCGCACGAAGGCGAGTCTATTATGAAAGCTGAATGGCCGGAAGCGGCAAGAGAAGAGATAAAGAAGGATATTGAAGAAGAGATGGAACTTATTAAAAATATAATAAACGCAATCAGAAATGCGAGAAGCGAAGGAAAAGTTAATCCGGGCGCGAAGATCAGGGTCAATATAAAAACTAATGATGAAGTTTCAATAAAAACTATTAATAACAGCCTTCATTATATTACAGGCCTTGCAAAAGTTGAAAAAATTGAAGTCGGGCCGTCCGTTTTAAAACCGGAACTCTCGGTAACTGCGGTATTGCCAAAACTCGAGATATTTGTTATATTAGAAGGGTTAATTGACCTGGAAAGAGAAAAAGAACGCCTTGCCTTGGAAATTGAAAAGATTACTCTTGAGATAGAGAAGGCGAAAATCAAGCTTTCCAATGAATCCTTCCTGCAGCGAGCTCCGGTTGAAATAATAGCGCTCGAGAAGAAAAAACAGCGGGATTATATTGAGAAGAAACAAAAACTTGAAGAAAATCTTGGAAGGATGGAAAAATGAATTTCAGGAATATTATCAGAAGCGCCCTTGCCGAAGATGTGGGCAGCGGAGATATAACCACCGACACCATTGTTCCGGAAGGCCTGAAGGTTAAAGCCGTGATAGTCGCTCGTGAGGCCGGTATTGTTTCCGGTCTTGTTGTTGCAAGAGAGGTTTTTACGGTTTTTGATCCGGATATAGAAGTAAAGGCAGCAGTGATTGAGGGAGAAAAGGTAAAGAAAGGTACGGTGCTTTTGAAACTTAAGGGGAGCGCCAGAACGATTTTAACCTGCGAACGGCTTGCACTTAATCTGCTTCAGCGTTTATCCGGTATTTCCACTCTTACGAGTAAATATGTGAAGAAGATAAAACCCTTCGGTGTAACTCTTCTTGACACGAGAAAGACCACCCCGGGGCTGAGAAATCTTGAAAAATATGCGGTAAAAGCCGGAGGCGGCGAAAACCACCGTATGGGGCTCTATGACGGCACCCTTATCAAGGATAATCATATTAAAATTGCGGGTTCTATTGTTAATGCGGTAAATATGATAAAAGCAAAATATCCCGGCGAGCTTATTGAAGTGGAAACGCAGAACATGAAAGAAGTCGAGGAAGCGCTTAAGTCTAACGTTGATGTTATCATGCTTGACAATATGAGCATTCAGGATATGAAAAAAGCAATAAAACTTATTAACAAAAAATGCCGGATAGAAGTTTCAGGAGGGATTGATTTTAATAGTATTGAAAAAATTGCCGGACTTGGCGTTGATTACATCTCCGTGGGGGTCTTAACGCATTCGGCGAAGAGCTTTAACATTTCACTGGACATTTTAGGATAGCAAAGTACTAATTAGTAAATAGGAGGCACTATGAAATGGGAAGTGGAAGTCTGGTATAAACCGGGTGTTACGGATGCAGTCGGGGATTCCGTAAAAAAAGGTATTTTGGATATTGGTATTTCAGGTGTTTCCTCTGTTAATACCGGGCAGGTGTATATTATTGAAGGGGAGCTCGACAAAAAACAGATAGATAAAATATGCTCGGGGCTTTTAGCCAACGGAATTGTCCAGTTCTACAAAATCAAGAAAGCGTAGTGAACCCGAAATTTGAAGTAGACAGCGCACCATTACAGGCATACATAAAATTGAAATTTCAGGGGGATTTCGAGTTCGATTCCGCTGATTACCAGGAAGGATATTATGAAAAATGTAAAGACTTTCAAAATACTCAAAGCAGATGATGCCTGTCTTCTGGAAATAAGCAAAAAAGGCCTCCTTTCTTTAAACCTTGCGGAAATGAAAGCCATAAAAGCCTATTTCAAAAAGAAAAAGAGAAATCCAACGGATGTGGAGCTTGAAACTATAGCTCAGACCTGGAGCGAGCATTGCAAGCACAAGGCGTTCAAGGGTATAATTACTTATAACGGCAAAGAGATTGATAATCTGTTCAAGCAGACGGTAATAAAGGCAACGAAAGAAATAAATAAAGAATGGTGCGTTTCTGTGTTTACCGATAATGCGGGAATAATAAAGTTCGATGATGAAAACTGCGTGGCGTTTAAAGTAGAGACTCATAATCATCCTTCTGCAATAGAACCCTACGGCGGGGCCGGTACGGGTATCGGCGGGGTTATCAGGGACCTTCTCGGTGTGGGCCTCGGGGCCAAACCTGTTATGAATACGGATGTCTTCTGTTTTGGGCCGCTTAATTATCCTGAGGAAAAGCTGCTGGAAGGTACTTTGCATCCGAGAAGAGTATTTAAAGGAGTTGTAGCGGGAGTCCGCGACTACGGCAACAGAATGGGAATACCGACAAGCAACGGGGCCGTTATATTTGAAGAAGGCTATACCTGCAATCCCCTGGTTTATTGCGGGACGGTCGGTATAATGCCGAATAGCGCTTGTTTTAAAAAAGTAAAAACGGGGGATATCATAGTTTCTCTCGGAGGCAAAACCGGCAGGGACGGAATTCACGGGGCAACTTTTTCTTCCATAGCTTTAGATAAAGATACCGAAGTGAGTGCGGTACAAATCGGAAATCCCATAGTCGAAAAGAAAACATTGGATGCGCTTATCCAGGCGAGAGATAAAGGGCTTTATAATTTTGTCACGGATTGCGGAGCGGGAGGGTATTCTTCTGCGGTAGGCGAGATGGGCGAAGAGACGGGGGCGAAGGTATATCTGGACAGAGTGCCGTTAAAATATCCGGGGCTTACCCCCTGGGAAATCTGGGTTTCTGAAGCTCAGGAGAGAATGGTTTTTGCCGTGCCGATAGCCGGGCTTTCAGAAATAATGAAGATATTTGAACGTGAAAATGTTGAAGCCACAATTATCGGGGAGTTTACCGATACAAAACGGCTTGAATTATTCTACGGGAAAGAAATTGTTGCAGACCTCGATATGAAATTTATCCATGACGGCGGTCCGCGGTTCAAACTGACTGCGGAATGGAAAGAAAAAGAAAATCCGGAGCCGAATTTTGTTGCTCCTTCTGCTCTGGGAGATTCCTTAAATAAAATCCTTTCTGATCTCACTGTTGCCAGCAAGGAATGGATAATCAGGCAGTATGACCATGAGGTTCAGGGCGGATCTATTATCAAGCCTATGCAGGGTGCTGCGAACGACGGTCCGGGAGATGCGGCTGTTACAAGGCCTCTGCTTACTTCCTGGAAAGGTATTGCGGTTTCAAACGGTATTAATCCCAGATACGGGATGATAGATCCTTATTGGATGGCTGCGTCAAATATTGACGAGGCAGTCAGGAATATTGTAGCGGTCGGAGGGAATCCCGATAATATCGCCGTACTTGATAATTTCTGCTGGGGAAGTCCGAATAAACCTGAAGAATTTGCCGGAATGGTGCGAGCTTCTTTCGCCTGCTATGATATTGCCGTTGCTTACGGTACTCCGTTTATTTCAGGAAAAGACAGCTTTAATAATGAATATGTTGACGTAAACACAGGAAAAAAGACGGCGATTCCCGGGACCTTGCTCATATCTGCCATAGCTGTAATGGAAGATGTAAGGGACTCCGTGACGATGGATTTCAAAGCAGAAGGGAATCTTGTATATATAGCGGGGCGGACATATGATGAAATGGGCGGGTCGGTATATCTGAAGTTGAACAATGAAATAGGGAATACGGTACCGAAAGTTGACGCAAAAAAAGCAAAAAAGATATTTGACAGGATGCATAAAGCAATGAAGCTGGGTATAATTAAATCCTGTCATGACTGTTCTGAAGGCGGAATGGGTGTTGCGCTGGCTGAAATGGCTTTTGCCGGAGGTATGGGAGCAAATATTTATCTGGACAAGGTTGTAAGGAGCGGGGATCTTAACCGTGATGATTATATCCTCTTTTCGGAGTCTAATTCCAGATTTATTGTAGAGATAGACAAGAAGCATAAGGCGAAATTTGAAACTCTCTTCAAAGGAATTGAAATTTCCAATATAGGTGAGACCTCGGGTGATAAATTGAGGGTCTACGGCCTTGATAATAGAGTGGTTATCAGCGAGGATATCAATAAGCTGAAAGAATCCTGGCAAGCGCCTTTAAGGAACCCATAACGGACAGAGAATTGAGCAATCGAAATTAGAAAATTGATAAAGCAGGCAGGAAAAGCTCTGCCGCTATTGTAGAAGCAGCTTTGAAACAAAAATATTGAGCGGAAGTTGAGCAAAGGTTTAAATTGAGCAAAGGTTTAAATATAGAACCTTAAACCCTTTGCGAAATCCGCCTGGGCGGAGAAATAAAAATGGCGAAAAAGGCAAAGGTTATTGTAATACGCACGGCGGGGACTAACTGTGATTATGAGACGAAAAACGCGTTTGAGATCTGCGGCGGGGAAGTCGACCTTGTTCATATAAACCAGCTGCTTCGCAAAGAAGTTGATATTATGAACTATCAGATACTTGCCCTTCCGGGCGGCTTCTCTTACGGGGATGATGTTGCTTCAGGAAAAATTCTGGCAAATGAAATACAATACCGCCTGATGGATGCCATCTCCAGGTTTGTGTCGGCAAGGCGCCTTATAATCGGTATTTGCAACGGTTTTCAGGTGCTTGTTAAAACAGGTCTCCTTCCCGGCATAGACGGTATTGACAAAAAAGAATATACCACTCTCTTTAACAATGATTCCGGAAAGTTTGAAGACCGCTGGGTTTATCTAAAGAGCACTTCCGGAAGGTGTATATTTACAAAAGGCATAAAAGAGCAAATCTATCTTCCTGTTGCCCACGGGGAAGGAAAGTTCTTGACGCTGGATAAAAAAACGCTGGATTATATCAAGAAAAACGACATGATTGTCTTTAAATATGTAAACAAGGACGGAGAGCTCGCGGGCTATCCCGACAATCCGAACGGCTCGACTGAAGCTATTGCCGGTATCTGCAACCCCGGCGGAAATATACTCGGTATGATGCCGCATCCCGAAAGATTTGTGACCCGCTATAATCACCCGAGGTGGACGAGAGAAAAACTTCCTGAAGAGGGAGACGGCCTGGCATTATTCAGGAACGCAGTTGAATTTGCCAGAAAAAAACTCTGATCTGACAAGAATCAAGCTGATTGCCTGCGGGTCTTTCACAGTTAAAATCCCGCTTTACCGGCAAAGAACATAATCAACAGATTATTATTGATGTGGAATTCAGGATAAATTCGAGATCCTTTGGACAAAACTTCAGAAAGATTGTTAAAAATAAAATAACAAGGATGATTCGTGAAAAGGACAGGGAGAAGACTTAAAATATCCGATACAACTTCTGTGATTCTGTTATTTTTTCTTTTCATCTTTTCTTTGCCAGCAGATCCTGCGGAAGACCAGCAGATTCTTCGGGGTATGGTCTCAGTAGTCAGGTC
>JAZDIO010000100.1:0-18066 GCA_043804965.1 Candidatus Firestoneibacteriota bacterium
AGATCTATAATATCGGCGGCGGTAACGAGAAAACGAATCTGGAGATTACCGAGTTGATCCTGAAATATACCGGAAAACCGAAGACACTGATCACTTATGTAAAAGACCGGCTCGGGCATGATTTCAGGTATGCGCTGGATACAAGTAAACTAAAGAAGCTTGGTTTTAAGCCTGAATATACCTTTGAAACGGGGTTGAAAAAGACCGTGGACTGGTATTTGAAAAACAAGGCCTGGTGGCATAAACTAGGATGAGGATACTTCTAATTGGAGCGGGCGGTATGCTCGCTCATGACATAATCAAGGCCTTTGACAGGGATGAGGTGGTTGTCTCTGATCTAAAAGCTGTAGGTGACCGACCCACTTTTATAACAGACATTACGAAATATGTTGAGGTCAAAGAGCTTGTGCATAAGGTAAGACCGGGGCTTCTTATTAATGCTTCCGCCTATACCGATGTTGACGGCTGTGAAGAAGATGTAGATCTTGCTTACTCGGTAAATGCCAAGGGTCCGGAGAATATAGCAAGGGCCTGCAAGGAATATAAGATTAAGATGGTTCATATCAGTACTGATTATATTTTTGACGGTGAAACAACGGTCCCTTATAAAGAATCTGATTTCCCGAGCCCGGGAGGAATGTACGGGAAATCGAAGCTTGCAGGAGAAATATTTATAGCAAAGAACCTGAAGGAAAGGTATATTCTGAGAACCGCTCTCCTTTACGGTATTAACAGGGATAATTTTGTCAGTAAGATTTACGCCAAGTTTAAGAATAACGAGCCGGTCACTGTGCCTGATGATATGATAGGTTCTCCTACCTGGACGGTAGAGCTTGCCAAAATGATAAAGGGTATCTACCGCACGCATAAATTTGGCACTTACCATGCAGTGAATACCGGCTATTGTTCAAGGTATGAATGGGCAGAAAAGATTTCTGAACTCTCGGGGTTGAAAGCAGAAATAACTCCGGTAAAGTCATCGACTTTGAAAACAAAAGCTAAACGTCCTCTGTTTTCTGCGCTTGATAATTCTAAGATCAGCGCCATTGTTCCGGGCATACTGTCCTGGGAGGATGCTTTAAAAGGTTTTATAGCGGAATTAAAAGAAAAAAAATGAAAGACTCTTTAACACGTGCAAGAAATTATATTTACTGGCTGGTTTCCAGGCAAAGCCGTACGAAAAAAGAAATTGCTGATAAACTAAAACGAAAAGAATATGAAGAAAATATTATTTCTCAAGTTTTAAAAGAAGCTGAAGAAAACGGTCTTGTAAATGATAAACGCTACGCTTTTGCTTATGCTTTAGACAGGATGAATTTCTTTAAGTCAGGGAAGAACCTTGTAAGGATGAAGCTTCAACAAAAGGGTGTGGAAAAAACAGTTACAGAAAAGGCGATTGAAACTGCTTATAAGGGCGTCGATGAGTATGCTCAAGCCCTGGATATCGCCAAGCGGCGCGCGCGTTCGTACCGGAAGCTGGAAAAACAGGTGATCGCCAGACGGCTAACGAGTTATATAGTCAGAAGAGGGTTCTCTTTTGACACAGCACTTAGGGTTACGAAGGCGATAGTTAAGGAAGCCGAATACCAAGAGTAAATTCGAAATCCGAAACTCGAAATTCGAAACAAAAAAGATAAACAGAAAAAAGAATAAAAAATATGAGAAAGAGTTTTGTTTGCCTGTGCTTCTTGTTTTGAATTTGTTTTTTTTATCGGTTTTGTTTCGAATTTAGAATTTCGAGTTTGCTTTTAAAGGAGTTTTATGAAAACTAACGAAATCCGAACTTTATTTCTTGAGTATTTTAAGTCGAAAGGCCATACTGTTGTAAAGAGCGATTCCTTAATTCCTTCAAATGATTCTTCACTGCTTTTTACTTCCGCAGGGATGGTTCAGTTTAAACCCATGTATATTTCTAAGGGTAAGCTTGAATATGTGAGAGCTGCTTCCTGCCAGAAATGTGTCAGAACCCCTGACCTTGAGAATGTGGGTAAGACTTTGAGGCACCATACATTTTTTGAGATGCTCGGCAACTTTTCTTTTGGGGATTACTTTAAAAAAGAAGCCCTGGCTTATTCCTGGGATTTCATTACAAATGTACTGAAACTTCCAAAAGATAATCTTTGGGTAAGCGTATATGAAGAGGATAATGAAGCTTATGAGGTTTGGAATAAAGAAATCGGGCTTCCTGCCAAAAGGGTCGTGCGTCTCGGAAAGAAAGATAATTTCTGGGGTCCGGTAGGCGGTACCGGTCCCTGCGGCCCGTGCAGCGAAATATATATTGATTTTGGCGCTGAGTATGGCTGCGGTAAAAAGGATTGCAAGCCGGGTTGTGATTGCGACAGGTTTGAAGAGTTCTGGAATAACGTATTTCCCTGCTTTGACGCGCAGGCTGACGGTTCCTTTAAACCTTTGCAGAACCGAGGAGTTGATACCGGAATGGGGCTGGAACGACTGGCTTCTATAATTCAAAATACAAAAAATAATTATGATATTGATATTATTAAACCGCTGGTACTTGAAGCAGGTAAACTAACAAACACGGTTTACGGAAGGGAATTAAAAAAGGATGTTATGCTGAAAGTAATTGCCGATCACTCCAGGGCGGCGACGTTTCTTATCGGGGACGGGATTTTTCCGCTGAATGAAGGGCGCGGATACGTACTCCGAAGAATAATCAGAAGGGCCGTAAGATTTGGAAAACTTCTCGGGCAGGACCTGCCTTTCTTGTATAAATTGTCCGGCAGCGTGGTTGATCAGATGAAACTTCCGTATCCGGAGATTGATGAACAGAAGGTGCAGATAAACCAGGTCATTAAACAGGAAGAAGAAAGATTTCTCGAAACCCTGAATCAGGGGATAAGTCTGCTTGAAGAGTTTATGGATAAAAATAAAGGTATGATCCCGGGCGAAGAAGCGTTTAAACTCTATGATACTTACGGATTTCCCCTGGAACTGACCATTGAAATAGCCGCGGAAAAAGGCGTTAAAGTTGACGAAGCAGGATTTGAAAAAGCGTTCACTGCCCAGCAGGAAAAAGCGCGCTCTGCCTGGAAAGGGTCGGGAGAAAAAGAGATGAGCGGCCAGCTGGTTCAGTTTGCCAAGACGGAATTTGTCGGCTATGATTTATATGATACTGAAGCAAAGATCATAGGTTTAATAAAAGAGGGCAAGGTAGTGGATTCGGCAAAAGAGGGTGAGGAAGTGGTAATACTTCTGAATAAATCCCCGTTTTACGGAGAAATGGGAGGACAGACCGGAGATGCGGGTGTTATTTCAAATGATAATTTTACGGCAGTGGTGACAAACTCCGAGAAATTCCAGCAAAAAGTTACCGTGCATAAAACGAAAATAAAAAAAGGCGCTGTAAAAGTAGGAGATTTCGTCAAGGCTTCAATAGATATTATAAGACGTAAAGCAATAATGCGTAATCACACGGCGACCCACCTTCTGCACTGGGCTTTAGGTAAAGTGCTGGGGGATCATATAAGGCAATCCGGTTCTTATGTCGGCCCGGACTATTTCAGATTTGATTTTAATCATTTAAAAGCGGTTTCACGGGAAGAGCTTGATAAAATAGAAAACCTTATTAATGAGAAGATAATAGAGAGTACGAATGTAACGGTTACCGAGCTTCCGGTAGCTGAAGCAAAAAAAACCGGGGCAATCGCGCTTTTCGGGGAAAAATACGGAGATTCAGTCCGCGTGGTTTCGGTGGAAGGTGTCAGTAAGGAGTTCTGCGGCGGTACCCATGTAAAAAATATCGGAAAGATTGGAGTAGTAAAGCTTACGTCCGAGAGTTCTGTAGCCTCCGGAATAAGAAGGATTGAAGCGGTCTCGGGGCTGGGTGCTTATAAAATCATTAAGGAAAAAGAGAAAATATTAAACGACCTCTCAGAACTTTTAAAGATAGAGGATAATATAATTGTTGAAAAAATAAGTAAACTTACGGATCAGATAAAATCCCTGGAAAAAGAAGTTTCAAAACTGAAAAAGGGCGAGGGGTTTTTGAAGACTAAAGATGTCCTGACGGAAGCTAAAGAAGTTAAAGGCGTGAAAATAGTGGTGAAAGAGCTCGAAGGAGTTAATCCGGAAAACCTTCGGGACCTTGGCGATAAGATAAAAGATAAATTGAAAACAGGTGTCATTGTTCTCTTTACAAAAGGGGATGAGAAAGTTTCGTACCTTTGTATGGTTACGAAAGAATTGTCTGCATCGGTAAAAGCCGGAGTTATCGTGAAAGAAATAGCTGTTTTGACGGAAGGGAGCGGCGGGGGAAGGGATGATATGGCGCAGGGAGGTTGTAAAGCAACCTCGGTTCCTGATATGAAAGCTCTGTTAAATAAAACGATGAAGTTAATAGAGGCAAAGCTTTAGTGGCATATATCGGTCTACTTTTCTTTATTTCCGGAATCTCAGGCCTTGTTTATGAAGTTGTCTGGACCAGGATGCTCACCCTGACTTTTGGCAACACTACCTACTCTGCAACAACGGTACTGGCTTCATATATGGGGGGTCTTGCACTCGGAAGTTTTCTGGCAGGGAAATACATAGATAAGGCCAAAAATCTAATTAAGATTTACGGAATACTGGAATTGCTCATAGCTTTTGTAGCTCTTCTAATCCCTTTTGCTTTGGATGCTTTGGTTCCTCTTTATAAAACTATAGGCGCAACGCTTAATCCTTCTTTATTTATCTTTGGTTTAATAAGATTTTTTATTTCCTTTTTGATGTTTTTACTGCCGACAACGCTGATGGGCGCAACACTTCCGGTGCTTTCTAAAGCTCTGATAAATTCAAAGAAGAACCTTGGAGAGCGGTTGGGGTTCCTTTATTCTATAAATACACTTGGAGCAGTATTCGGCTGTTTTTTAAGCGGGTTTTTCCTTATCTCCCTGTGCGGGATCAAAGCCTCGATATATCTAGCCGCATTTCTTAACTTGATAATAGGCATATTTGCAGTTTTTTTAAGCAGTAGAGAAGAAGGGAAAGCAGCAAGAGCGGAAAGAGCAGAGAAAGGGGTACCCACCCATTTTCATTCTAAAAAAATTGCACTGTTGGCTGCGATAGTTTTTGGCATATCCGGTTTTGCTTCATTGGGATATGAAGTGGTCTGGACGAGGAATCTTATTTTTGTATTTACAAGTTCGGTGTATTCTTTTACCGTTATGCTTATGGTTTTTCTCGCCGGAATAGCTCTGGGTAGTTTGGTCTTTTCCAGGATAGTTGACAGAGAAAAGGACCCTGTTCTTCTCCTTTCATTGATACAGCTTATGATAGGTCTTTTTTCCTTTATCGCTCTTTACAGCTTCAAGTTGTTCTACTATGTTTTTGAAAAATTTGTAATGACAGATATTTCAGCTATAAGCCTCGGAGAGTTCTCATTTGCGGCGCTTTATTTTATCGTTCTTATTTTCCCGTCTACTTTTTTTATGGGCGCGGCTTTTCCTGTTACGGGAAAACTTGTTGCAGGAGATATAAAGACGCTTGGGAGGAGCATCGGCAATGTGTATTCCTTGAATACTATCGGAGCAATCCTTGGAGCTTTTACAACGGGGTTCCTTCTTGTGCCTCTTATTCATGGCCAGAACACTTTAGGGCTTTTAATAATTATAAATGCAGCTGTCGGATTTTTTTTCTTCTGTTTAGCCGGAAAAAGGAAGAAAAATACAAAACTAATATATGGAATGGGCGTTTTCGTTGCTGCGCTCGGGATTTCGCTGTTTTTTCAGGAAGATATCTTTACTTCTATTGTAAAATTTAAAGTTGAGAAGTTCGCAGGACCCGTAAAAGTTATTTTCTCTGACGAAGATGTGGAAGCGAAGGTTTCTGTTTTTGAGGAAGCTGTTTCAAAGGAACGCACACTCTGGATAAACGGGCTTATTGTAGCAGGGAAATGTCTTGATACAAAGTTAATGGCCCATTTGCCCCCTTTCCATGATTAAGGACCCAAAAGACGCTCTGGTAATATGTTTTGGCCTGGGACAGACTTTTAAATCGGCTTTAACTCACGGGGTTAAAACAGAAGTAGTGGAGATTGTGCCTTCAGTGGTAAAGGCCTATAAAAAATTTGATGCCGAGTCTCTTGCTCTAAGTGATAGGAACGGGAGAGTGATTGTCAATGACGGCAGGAACCAGGTACTTTTAAGCAAGAGGATATATGATGTAATCATGCTGGATCCTTCTCCTCCGATTTATGCCGCAGGCACGGTGAATCTTTATACGAGAGAGTTCTTTCAGTTGTGCAAAGAACGCCTTAAACCCGGCGGTATTATGTGCCTTTGGGTGCCCAAGTGCCGTGTTGCTGAATATAAGTTGATAGTCAAGTCCTTTTCCTCTGTTTTTGATACGACCATCTGGTCGGGATTTCAGGTGGAAGGAACGTATGTACTTGGTACAGTTGAACCGTTAAAGATAGATTCCGCCGTTCTGGAAAAAAATTTAAAGAAACCTGAAGTTGTCTCCGACCTTGCGGAATACTCCGGTTTTAAAATAAGTGCTGAGATAGTAAAACGGCATTTCTTTATAAAACAGGACAAAGTTCTGGAATACACGGCCTATACTCCCTTGATGACAGATGATTTTCCTGTGATAGAGTATCCGCTCCTGAAGTGGCGCGACTCGCCTTTTTACACGCAAGATATGTACTTCCCTGAAAACCGGCAGGATGTGAATAGGGTAATACATTAGGTAATACTGAATATCGAATAGTTGTAAAAAACATATTTGTATGATATTATTAACGTATAAATGAACCTCTCCGAGCTTTATGCACGGAGTTTCGACGATAGGAAGTTTTTAGATTGATTTATGCCAAATTTACCACCCTGTACCGTAATGGTGCAGGGCGCGTCCCAGGGGCTAACGCCCGGGGAGAGTCTTGGCATAACGTCATAAAAATAAGGGGGTATGTCAAATGAATAAAAATGTCAGAAAGGCAATGCTTGCAGGACTGGGGGCTCTCACTCTCACTGAACAGCTTTCAAAGAAAATACTGGCGGCGCTTGTCAAGCGAGGGGCGGTTTCAGAGAAAGAAGCAAAAAATATGGTAAATTGTGTTGTGAAGGAAGCTGTAAAAACCAAGAAAAAGATAGAGACTGTCGCAGAAGCCGAGGTAAAGAAGCTTATAAAAAAGCTTGACTTGGCTACTTTGTCGGACCTTAAGGATCTGGAGAGTAAACTGAAGAAAAAAAGGAAAAAATAGCTTCTAAATTATGGATATAGTAAAACTTGGAAGGACATATAAGAATTTTAAACGATTGAGAGAGATTTTAAATGTGTTTGCGAAATATGGTTTTGAGTTTATTATACATAAAATTAATCTCTCCCGGCATGTTTCTCTTAGAAAGAGGGTATTAAAACCCAAAGAATCAAAACATGCCGATATTTTTGATTTTGCCCGCAAAATCAGGTTGATGTGCGAAGAACTTGGTCCGACGTTTGTAAAATTTGGACAGCTTATGTCTCTTCGGGCTGATATCCTCCCGCAGCATTTCATTGATGAACTCTCAAATCTTCAGGATTCGGTGAAACCATTTCCCTATCCCGAAGCAAAAAAAATAATAGAAGGTGCATTAGGAGTCCCGTTAGAAAATGTATTTTCAAGAATTGACGAGATCCCTTGCGCTTCAGCCTCAATATCTCAAGTGCATTATGCAATACTGAAAGGAAATCACAAAAAGGTTATTGTTAAAGTTCAGCGTCCGGATATAAAAAATGAAATTAACAGGGATTTAGATATCTTGTTTTATCTGGCCCGGCTGATAGAAAAGCATTTGCCGGAATATAGAGTATACAATCCTGTAGGAATAATAGAGGAGTTTTCGTCTGCGATAAAACGCGAGCTTGATTTTACGTATGAAATGGCGCATGCGGATAAGATAAAGAGCTTTTTCAAAAGCGGGAAAACAATCTGTATTCCGGGTGTTTACTTTGAATATTCAGGAGAGCGGGTTATGGTCATGGAATATATTGACGGGGTAAAGATAAAACTTGCTTCGACTTATTCAAAAGAGAAAAAACATGAACTTGCAAAACGGCTTATAGATGCGTATTATGTAATGGTTTTTGAGCAGGGATATTTTCACGCGGATCCGCATCCCGGGAATATTTTAGTGCTAAAGGATGAGGTCATAGGGCTTATTGATTTCGGCCTCGCGGGAAAGCTAAGCAGGGGCAATATTAAAAAATTTGCCTTTATGGTGCTTTCCTTTATGGAAAGAGATTTGAACATAGATGTTGAAGGGTATAGAATGCTGGGAATTGTTTCGGAAGAGGATGAAAACGCAGCGTTTGAAAAAGAAGCGATAGTAATGATGGAGCGTTACAGCCGGTTTCCTCTTAATAAAATAAATATTGGAAATGTCGTTTATGAGCTTTCTGCGCTTGGCAGAAAATACAAATTTAAGCTTAATAAAGATTTCGTGCTGCTTGGTAAAGTGCTTTATACAGTGGAAAGCGTGATAAGGGATCTGGATCCTGATTTTAACTTTGTGAAAGCGGCTGAACCGCATGCGCTTAAATTTATAAAAGACAGTATGGAACCAAAAAGGCTGTTGATTGACGCAAAAAATAACACGCTTTCAATATATGGATTTTTAAGGAACTTGCCAAAGGATATTTCCGAGATATTTAAGAAAATAAAGAAGGGGGAGCTTGAGATAGAATTTGTTCATGTAGGGCTGGATCCCCTTATTCATGAAATTGACAGGGCTACGAACCGCCTTGCGTTCTCCTTTATCATCGGAGGGTTGATAGTTGGTTCATCTATTGTCACCTATGCGGGAATAGGGCCGAAAATCTGGGATATACCGCTGTACGGATTTCTGGGTTATTTTATTGCGGGTATACTCGGGCTGGCTATTGCAGTTTCGATTTTGAGGTCCGGGAAGTTATGAGTATTATAGGGATAGATTACGGTGACAAAAGAATCGGTGTTGCCATTACGGATGAACTTACCGGTTCTGCCCACCCTTTAAAGGTCATACCAAATTCTATCGGTATCCGTGAGATCAAAAAACTTGCAGCTGATTACGGTAATGTTGAAAAACTGGTTGTCGGAATGCCCTACAATTTGAAGAGCGAAGTGGCTTTTAAGGCCAAACAAGTTTTCCGATGGATAGAAAAACTTAAGAAAGAGGTAAATATACCTGTTGAGACGTGGGATGAAAGGTTTTCCACTTCTGAAGCAAAATCCATTCTTTTGGGTGCGGATGTCAGCAGAAAAAAGAGGAAGGAAGTTATAGATAAAATGGCAGCCTGCATTATTCTTCAAAGTTATGTTGATGCGCAAGAGAAAGGGGCTCGGAGTGAAGAAGTACAAAAAGGAATTTGAAAAAAAGAAACACTGCATAGCTTTCATTACTCAAAGGAATTTTGTAATGTTGGCAATGGTTGCTATTCTGGTCGTTCCGTTCCTGCCTGCAGGATTTGGCTCAAAAGAAAAATTCATAAATATACAGAAAGGATATGGCGCTTCCAAGATATCATATATGCTGAAAAAAGAAGGGATTATCCGTTCGCGTATAGTATTTCGTTTTCTTTCTTTTATCCGCGGCGGACATTTGAAAGCGGGCGAGTATAAACTATCTTCTTCGATGCTGACCTGGAATATTATAACAATGATGAAAGCGGGTAAAGTAGCCGGTCATCCTGTAACTGTTCCGGAAGGGTTTATGGTAAGGCAGATTGCAAGACTATTTGAAGATAAAGGCCTTGCTGCCGGGAAAAGGATAGAAAAACTTTGCAGTGATAAGGAATTTATAAAGAAATGCGGGATTGATGCTTCGGGCTTGGAAGGATACCTCTTTCCGAGTACATATTTTATCACTAGAGATATGAGTGAAGAAGAAATACTCCTGATGATGACCAGGGAATTTAAAGAGGTGTGGAAAAAGAACGGATTCGATAAGGTTATTGCCGCAAAGAAGGAAAAACTGAATGATGTAATAAAGCTGGCTTCAATGGTAGAAAGAGAAGCTGAAACGGCATATGACCGCCCGTTGATTGCCGGTGTTTTTACCAATCGTTTAAAGAAAAATATGAAACTTGAATCTTGTGCGACAATTGTTTATGCTCTCGGAGAAAAAGAAATGCATAAGGAACGCCTGACCGGTAAAGATTTAATGATCGAATCCCCTTATAACACTTATATTTATCAGGGCCTTCCTCCGGGTCCGATATGCAGTCCGGGCGTTGCTTCAATAAAAGCCGCTATTTTCCCTGCAGATACAAAGATGCTTTTTTTTGTTTTAAAACAAGACGGCAGTCACTCACATACATTCTCAGAAACTAAACAACAGCATGAAAAAGCAAAGAAAGAAGAAGCAGGAGTGGAGAAGAAAAACAAATGACAAGTGCAAAATACAATGTAATGTAATAATATTTAAATATACCTCCTAATATTGTAATTTATGATGAGGAGCAATTGATGATAAAAATTGAGAATATTACGAAAAAATACGGGAATTTTACCGCAGTTGATAATCTGAGTTTGGATATTAAGAAAGGGGAAATCTTTGGTTTTCTCGGGCCAAACGGAGCGGGGAAAACCACTACTCTTAAGATGATGACCGGGCTTCTCAAGATTAATTCGGGAAAGATAACAATTGGAGGGCATGATATTACCGATAATCCTATAGAAGTGAAAAAGATCATCGGTTTTATCCCCGATCGTCCTTATATATATGAAAAGCTCACCGGTAAGGAGTTTTTGGACTTTATTGCAGGAATTTATCACTTGGAGTTTGAAAAGAAAGAATCCAAAATTAAAAAACTTTTGCATTTGTTTGAGCTGGATACTTGGGGAGATGAACTTATAGAGAGCTACTCCC
Source organism: Candidatus Firestoneibacteriota bacterium (assembly GCA_043804965.1). Classification (GTDB taxonomy): domain Bacteria; phylum Oederibacteriota; class D2-FULL-39-29; order D2-FULL-39-29; family D2-FULL-39-29; genus D2-FULL-39-29. The sequence goes on from JAZDIO010000100.1 coordinate 10,830, forward strand.
TTGGCATGAAACAAAAGATTGTTATGGCTGGTAATATCCTTCATGATCCTGATGTCTATATAGTGGATGAGCCGATGGTTGGGCTTGATCCAAAGAGCGCTAAGATTGTTAAAGAAATATTTATAGACCTTGGCAAATCCGGTAAAACCCTGTTTATTTCAACGCATTCACTGGAAATAGTAGAATCTCTCTGCGGTACAATCGGTATTATCATGAACGGTAAAATGATTACCAAAGGAACAATAAAAGAAGTGAAAGAAATGGCAAAAACGGAAAAATCGGGACTTGAAGATATTTTTTTGAGTTTGACAGGTGCGCCTGATTTAAGCAATGTGTTAGAACACATAAAATAGATATGGTTGCGGGTTCTAAAAAGGAAAAGGAGAAGGATGGGACATTTTTTAAGATTATTGAATATCGGTTGGAAAAGTTTTAGAAACGGGGCGAAACGCAAAGAGAAGGGCTCTGCCGTTAAAAAAATTGTATTGATAGTTATTTCCATTGTGTTCTTGATTAGTGTTTTTTCTATATTTTTATCCCTGCTCCGCTATTTTAATACTATTCCGATGTTTGGTAATATTTTAGTCTGGAAACTCCTGGGAATGGTTTTTATTTCTTTCATGTTTATGCTGTTATTCTCAAATGTAATCGTGACGATATCTGCCTTCTATCTTTCGGATGATATGGTGCAGCTCCTTTCTGCGCCTATACCGATACCCACCATTGTGGCATCCAGATTTATCCATACTGTGATCAACAGTTCCTGGATGGTTCTTGCCATGGGGCTTCCTGTATTTGCATCTTACAGCGTGGTTATGAAAGGAAATTTAATGACTTTTGTTTTTTCTCTGCTGGTGTTGTTACTTCTTTTACTGCTGGTCGGCTCTATCAGTATTTCTTTTGCTATGGGGATGATGAGAATATTTCCGGCAAGAAGGACCAGGAATTTCTTTATGATCCTGTCCATCGTGGCCATTAGTTTTATTGTTATAATGTTTCGCCTGATTAAGCCTGAAAGATTTACCGATCCGCATGAACTTGCGGGATTTACGGAGTTTATGGCGTCTTTTGAAACCCCGGATGCTCCTTATTTACCAAGCGGCTGGGCAACAAATGCCATTACTTCTTTTTTTCATAAAGATTTTAAAACTGCCGGGCTGAATCTTATTTTTCTGGTTCTTTCTTCTGCGGCAGGTATTACCCTGATGCTCTATCTTGGAAAACTGGCGTTTCTTAAAGGCTGGTGGAATACTGCCGAGAACCAGCTGAAGAAATATAAAAAGAAAAAAATAGACGCGTATGATCTTAGAAAAATATTCCCGTTTGTTAAGTCGAACATCGTGGAAGTTGCCGTGAAAGACATTAAGAACTTTACAAGGGATTCGTCCCAATGGCCGCAGCTGTTTATGCTTATCTCTGTTATTATCATCTATCTCTTTAATGTGACTAATCTGTCATTGGACCGGCTCCCTAAGAGCCTTTATGCAAAGTATATTAACGATATTATCTTCTTTCTGAATATGGGGTTTGCCGGATTTATTATTGCTGCGGTTGCGGCCAGATTTGTCTTCTCCGCTGTCAGTTTGGAAGGCAGGGCGTTCTGGGTGATAAAAACCAGCCCTCTTTCCCCAAAAAAATACATCCGGGAAAAATTCTGGATGGCTTTCTTTCCTCTTCTGTTTTTGTCGGAGCTTCTTATCTGCCTCTCAATTTACTTTCTAAAAATTGATTTTTTTATGGCTTCTGTTTCGATCGCTATGGTGTTTTGTTTTTCCTTGTGTGTTTCTTCTCTAGGCGTAGGTATAGGAGCAATTTACCCTAAGTTCAGATCTGATAATACCGCTGATATAGCTGCAAGCTATGGCGGAATAATTTATATGATAGTTACAATGATATATATAGGGATTTCTATAGTTCTGATAGCGGTTCCCGTAAATTCGTATTACGCGACAAAAGTAATAGGCGCTGTCAATTACAGCAAAAATTTTATAGTTGCGGCTGTTGTAATATTTTTTGTTATTCAATTGATTGCTCTGATTGTCCCCATGCGTCTGGGAGAAAAATCTCTGTACAACCTGGAAATATGAACCTCTGCGGACTTACGTCCGAAGTTTCGGCGAAGGGAATTCAAATCATTATTCATGCCGCATTCATCCACGGAGTTATCTCCGTGGTTTTCTGCGGCATACTCGCCATAAAAGAGGAACTCTTAGGGTTAAAAAGGTTATCTAAAAAGCAATTTACAAAAATGTTTGTAAATGCTATAATTCTATAAAGGGGCGCTTAGCTCAGTTGGTTAGAGTATCAGCTCGACAAGCTGAGGGTCACTGGTTCGAGCCCAGTAGCGCCCACCATGAACCATTTCCCTATACTTGAAATAAATAGTTTAGGGTCAGGTTCATGGCGCGGCCATAAGTCATTCAATATTATTCAGGCCGGAAAATATAAAAATGGTTCATGCGGTGTGCCCGAGCCAAGCGAGTGGTTCGCCGCAGAAAAGAATTTAGAAAATGATGCAGCAAAGAGAGTGATAATCATGCCGGAAAACCCGTTAAGTACAGAAGATGCAAAAATAGTTAATCAAACTGCACGGACCCTGAGGATACTAATCAGTAATGCTCAGCTCTACTCGCCAAAAAGCCAGCTTGTTAAAGATGGAATTGCCGGATTAATTAAAGTTTTAAACCCTTATCTTTTATCAAAAGGTAAGATGACTCTGAGTGAGTCGGAGAAAAATCTTATTGTCGATGGACAAATCTTAAAGACTGTTGATAAAAGCGGTGTTGCATTTGTCGAAAACATGATTCAATGTGAGCTGAAAAGTGTTACTATTAAGAAGGGAATTACCGAAGAAGAACTTCTTGTTTTGATTGAGAACATGAGCATTAAAAAGAAGGATTTGCGCTTGGAAATTGATAAACTGCTTTCTGAGCATATAGAAATAAATCAGAAAGTATACGTGGCTTTGGATGACAATCAGGAGATCCGGCAGGAGGAAGACCCGCCGCGGATTGTGCAGGTTCCAAATGGAGCAATTAGTAAAGGAAAGGTTTCTACTAAAAATGAAGTTTCCGGCCCTGCTTTCGGTGTGTTTGCCGTGGAAAATATAACAGCTCAGGCAGAACAGGTTGTTTCAGGGCAAATGAAAGATGTTATAAAGAAAGAACGCCGGCAGGAACTTCAACAAATGTTGAAAGAACTTGATGGAATAAACAGGGTTGATTTAGCAGGGCAGGTGGTTGATAAGATTGCCGGAAATCTGGACGATAACGAAAAGAATGTCAGATTAGAAACTGTACGTTCCTTTAAACATCTGAACCCTTCTATTCAAAAGTTGAGCGACAAGAAAATTATATCCAATCTTGAAGACAAATTCCTTAATACTGAAGAAAGAGAAACGGAAGAGGATGTTTACCGTGAGCTTGCGGATTTACTGGAAGAGGCGGCAAACAGAAATGCAGTGGAAGGTAATTATGAAAAAGCGGTGCAGATAACCAAAATGTTCCGTCTTCATAAATACGCTAAAGATGAAGGTTTTGAAAGCAGGGCACACAGCGCGGATCAGATATTGAAGAAACTTGCGAGCAGCGGATTGGTCGATATTCTGGTTGTCGATTTAAGGTCTTCGGATGAAAAGAAAAAAGAAGAAGCTTATAAAGTTGTGGCTTCTCTTGACGAGCATGCTGTATTTTACCTGATTAATATCTTGAAAGATATTGAAGACCTGCATCTCCGCCGTATAATCGGTTTTCTGATAAAAAATCTTGGAAAAAACGCGGTAAAACTTCTCTGTGAATCGATCACCCCTGATATTACCACCGAAGGGGCTTGCAGGATACTGGAGATTATGGATAGTGTTGAGTTCTATGATGTTGTCTTTGACGAGCTTAAGGGAATGTATTTGCATTATAATCCCGACATAAGAAAAGGAGTACTTGATATTCTTGCTAAAATAAAACCTGACAGGGTTAAAGAATTGTTGGCTTTGGCTTTGGATGACGTTGATCCAAAAATCGTAAAAGAAGCGGTAAAGCTGGCGGGAAAGGTGAGAGCAAATGATCTTGTTCCAAAACTTCTGACCTTTATTGTTCCTGAAAGTGTTTTTCAAAAAAAGAAACAGGATCCTTTTCTGGAAGAAGAAGTTTGCGTTGCCCTCGGAAAGATTAAAGATCTGTCCGCTATAGAGTCGCTGTCGAAAATAGTAGCAGGAGTAGGGTTCTTCAGTTTCACTAGAGAAAAACTTATGAATACGAGAGTGGGTGCTTTATACGCTCTTGCTTCATATTCTCAAACGGAAACAAAACAGGTGCTTTCCGTTTTTACCGATCATAGCGATAAAAATATCTCAAGAGCGGCGAAAGAAGCTTTAAATATGCAGGAAAAGACCGAAGCCAAAAAAGGCTTTGCCGAGTCATGCCGTCTTTTGTAGAAAGGGAAAAATATGAAATGCGTAAATCATAAAAAAAGAGAAGCTGTTTCAATGTGTTCAATCTGCGGGGCAGGAATGTGCGCTGATTGCAATATCCGCCTTGTCGGAAGGTTTTACTGCCAGAAATGTGCTGATGAGCTGGTGAAAGAAGGTGCCATTGTCGCTATCAGAAAATTGTATGAGATTCTTGAAGAAAAGAGAAAGCATCACAGGATTTACTCTCTTATCAGTATTGAGATTATCCCTTCAGGTTATGAAGGTATGTTTTTAAAAGGAATAATGCATAATATCAGCTCAGGGGGAATGGCTGTCCTCTGCGACAAACAGATTTCAATTAACGAGATGGTGTACATCAGTTTTACTCTGCCAAACGGGGAAGTGCTGGACAATGTTCAGGCCGGAGTGGTCAGGTCGGAGAGAATCGGAGAAAAATATAATTTGGGATTTTTATTTATGAACATGATGGAAAAACAGAGCATAATAAATGATTTTATTTTCAGTTCAAAGAAGAAAAAATATACTCAGGAAAGCGCTGATATTGCAAATTATCTGTAACAGCAAATGAGGCGGTTGAGAAGTCTCTACCGCAAGCTGACAAAGTTGTTCTTATCCGTGAAATTAAGCCCAAAATCTGCTAAAGGCATTTGTTCTCATATGTCAAATTTGGATATGCTGTCTGCTTTTGATTTTATGAAATTTGCGTTAAGTTGACAAAACAAAGGTTCTATGGTATACTTTTAATAATTCAGTTAAACAGGGTAAATACCTGAAAGGCTTTGGATTATTTAAGAAAAATAGGGTATTTTGACTTTTCTTAAAGAAAGGATGTTATGAAAATATTTGTATTAATTGCGGGAATGTTATTTATTTCTTGTTCCGTATACGCGGGAGGTCCCGGTACTACGGCGTCTAACTTCCTTCGGATTGGTACAGGTGCCAGAGCTTCAGGGATGGGTGAAGCTCAGGTCGCGATATCTGATAATGTGGATTCCGTTTATTGGAATCCGGCAGGCCTTGCCCTTGTAAAAAATACTGAAATCAGCCTGATGCATCTGATTTATTGGCAGGGGATAAGTTATGAATATGCGGCTATAGCTCTTCCGATTAAAAAAATTGGAACATTTGGGATAGGTATAGATTATTTAAATAGCGGTAATATTGATAAGACCACTGAAAACGCAACGGGGAGCGATTACACAGCGGCCGGGTCTTTTTCGTACGAGGCGTTTGCGGGGACTATTTCGTATGGCAATAAGTTTGTAATAGAAAAGATGCCGATAAACATGGGCGCCAGTATTAAGGTTGTTGGCGATAAAATAGAAGACGATCTGGTTCTTGGCGCAGGTTTGGATATCGGCTTAACTTCAGAGCTTATTAAAAACGGGTATTTGGGGGCGGCGATCCAAAATATCGGAGTTACTTTTGCCAAGAATACTCTTCTTCCGATGCAATTGAAAGTGGGCGGCGGATATTTACTGGAGGTACTCGGAAAGGATCATCTTATTGTCGGCGCAGTTGATGGAATTTTTCCTTTTGATTCGTCAATCAAACTTAACGCGGGAATGGAATATAGTTATCAGAAAACATTCTTTATCAGGGTGGGATATAAAGTAAACTATGCGCTTGAAAATCTGACTGCCGGCGCCGGGTTCAGGCTAAATATTGACAGAATGCAGTATGAGCTTAATTATTCCTATACTCCCGGCCTTGAAGATGTCGGTACTTCTCATAGAATAAGCCTGCTGGTACGCCTCGGACTTCCAATGCCTGGAGATATCCCCGAGGAAACAGAAGATAATTACACCAAGTAAAAAGTAATCAGAGTTTCCCCTTTAATCCTGTCAAAATAGATATCTATTTCCGTTAAGACTGCCGGTCAGATTTTTCCGATCAAAAAATGACACGACGGGTTATCCTTGCTTTTTCTATGGTTTTATGGTATTTTAAACTTCTATGGATAATAGTAAACTTCGGAATTTCTGTATAATTGCGCATATTGATCATGGAAAATCAACTCTCGCGGACCGGCTCCTTGAGGCTACAGGAGCAATATCCTCGCGCGATATGAAGGAGCAATTCCTTGATAAAATGGAGCTGGAAAGAGAGCGCGGTATTACTATTAAAGCAAAAGCTGTCAGGCTGAATTATCATTCCAAAGACGGGCCGGACTATATTTTTAATCTTATCGACACTCCCGGGCATGTTGATTTTACATATGAAGTCTCAAAGTCACTCTTTGCCTGCGAAGGCGCTCTTTTGATTGTAGATGCTTCGCAGGGTGTCGAAGCTCAGACTATTGCTAACTTTCATTTGGCTAAAGATGCGGGACTTCGCGTGATTCCTGTAATAAACAAGATAGATCTTCAGGGAGCTGAACCTGAGAAGGTGCTGCTTCAGCTTGAAGAATTGGGACTGAATTCCGATGAAGCAATACTTGCGAGCGCTAAAGAGGGCATAGGCACGGAGCAGATTCTTGAAGCTATTGTTAGAATTATTCCGCCTCCCAGAGGTCATGCGGATAAACCGTTGAAAGCTCTTATATTTGATTCTCTTTATGATGTATACAAGGGTGTTGTTGTTTTTTTCAGGATATTTGACGGGGGTATTAATGCCGGGGTCAAGGCTTTGATGATGAGGACAAATAGTACCTTTGAAGTTACTGAAGTGGGTGTTTTTACTCCTGCGATGAAGCAGATAGACAAACTCTCTACCGGTGAAGTAGGCTATTTTATCGCAAATATTAAAAATGTTTCCGATATAAAGGTAGGCGATACCATTACTGACGCTTTAAATCCTATTAAAAGCCCT
>JAZDIO010000101.1:0-17936 GCA_043804965.1 Candidatus Firestoneibacteriota bacterium
AAAGGAATTAAAGAAAAGAAACTTCCCGCTCTTGATGATGAATTTGCCAAGGACCTCGGGGAGTTCAAGACTCTTGACGAAGTAAAGAAGAATATTGAAGACGGGCTTAAAAAAGAACTTGAGCAGAAAGAAAAAACAAGGGTTACAAACGAGATAATTGATGAAATACTTAAGGGAATGGAATTTTCCGCGCCGCAATCCCTTGTTGATAAGGAGGCCCTGCACCTTTTGCAGGATTTAGAAGGCAGAATGGCGCAGCAGGGCGTAAGCTATGAAGTAATTGGGAAAAAGAAAGAGGATATAGAGAAGGAGTATGCCGGAATAGCGCAAAAAAGAGTTAAGTCTTATCTTGTCCTTGATGAAATTGCAAAAGCAGAAAAAATTGAAGTATCTGAAGAGGAAGTTGACGGCGAGATTCGGACGTTCCTCTTTAAAATGGGCAAAGAAGGCGAGAGTTATAAAGATTATCTCAAATCCGAAAAGGGCAGGGATAACATCAGAAACCAGATGACGCAGGATAAGATACTGGAGTTCCTTTATACAAATGCAGTTGTTGAATAGTCAAAGACAATAGAAAATAAGTACAAATTACGAATGACAAATTACAATCGTAAATTGTAAATGGTTCTGAGGAGGTTTTATGCTTGTACCGATGGTGGTGGAGCAGTCAAATAGAGGCGAGCGTGCTTATGATATTTACTCGCGGCTCTTAAAAGAGAGAATTGTGTTTCTGGGTTCAGGTGTCGATGATTATGTCGCCAATCTGATTATAGCGCAGTTATTGTATCTTGACGGCGAGGATTCAGAGAAAGAGATCTCTATGTATATAAACAGTCCGGGCGGGGTTATTACCGCAGGTATGGCAATATATGATACGATGCAGTATGTGAAATCTCCTATCTCTACCATTTGCGTGGGGCAGGCAGCCAGTATGGCGGCAGTACTTCTTGCCGCGGGTAAAAAGGGAAAAAGATTCTCTCTTCCAAACTCCAGAATACTTATTCATCAGCCGTTGGGTGGCACGCAGGGACAGGCAACGGATATTGATATTCAGGCAAAAGAAATTCTAAGAATACGCGAGAATCTTAATAATGTGCTGGTAAAACATACAGGTCAGCCGCTCGAAAAAATAGTTAAGGATACTGACAGGGATTATTTTATGAGCGCAAAGGAAGCAAAGGATTACGGTCTGGTGGACGAGCTGGTGGAAAACAGGAGATAAATTAATGTCCAATAATATTGATAAAAAAGGTTCATTGATCAGATGTTCCTTCTGCGGTAAACCGCAGGATTTGGTTAAGAAACTTGTTTCTTCAGGCACCCCCTCCGTGTTTATCTGTAATGAGTGCGTAGCTCTTTGTAATAAGATTATAAGTGAACAGGATGAAAAACCGATAACTTCCGAATCGCTGAAAAAGAAAGAACTTCCCAGTCCGGTTGAATTGAAAAATATGCTGGATGAGTATGTAATCGGGCAGGACAGAGCGAAAAAGATTCTTTCCGTTGCTGTTTATAACCATTATAAACGTGTTTATAACCCTTCTTATGATGTTGAACTTTCCAAATCCAATGTTATGCTTATAGGAGCTACAGGTACAGGGAAAACTTTGCTTGCTCAGACGCTGGCTCGTATTTTAGATGTGCCTTTTGCAATTTCTGATGCGACGAGTCTTACAGAAGCCGGTTATGTCGGCGAAGATGTGGAGAATGTTATTCTTCGTTTACTTCAGAATGCCAATTACAACGTGGAAAAAGCCCAGAGGGGTATCATCTACATTGACGAGATTGATAAAATCTCCAGAAAATCCGAAAATCCGTCCATTACCAGGGATGTTTCAGGGGAGGGTGTTCAACAGGGGCTTTTAAAAATACTGGAAGGCACCATAGCTAATGTTCCTCCTCAGGGAGGGAGAAAACATCCTCAGCAGGAATTTATTAAAATAGACACTGCAAATATACTTTTTATTTGCGGCGGTGCTTTTGTCGGATTAGACAGGATTGTTGAAAAGCGCTTGGCGACGAAACGTTACGGTTTTGGTTCTGAAAGTGAGGCAAAAAAACATTCGAAGCATATCCTGAAGTTTCTTCAGCCGGATGATTTGTTAAAATACGGGTTTATTCCGGAATTTGTCGGGCGTCTTCCTGTTGTTGCAGCGCTGGAAGATCTCACTGTTGATGATTTGAAGCGAATATTGACTGAACCGAAAAATGCTCTTGTTAAGCAGTATAAAAAATTTCTGCAGATGGAAAAAGTCAAACTTCGTTTTACTGAGGAAGCTGTTGAAGCAATCGCTAATGAAGCAATTAAGAGAAAAACCGGAGCAAGGGGGCTTCGTGCGATTATAGAAGAGCTTATGCTTGATGTAATGTATGATATTCCAGGCAAAACAGATGTTAAAGAATGCCTGGTTGATGAAAATGTTATTTTGAAACATGAGAAACCGGCGTTAATCTACGAAATCAAAGATAAAAACGCAAAGACGGCGTAACAGAAAAGATAGCCTATAAGGGGAATTATTATGAAAAAACGATATATAATGTCGCCGGGGCCGGTTGAGGTTCCACCTTCAGTTTTATCAGTCGGTGGCCTGCCTATGATTCATCATCGTACGCCTGAATACAGAAAAGCTTTAAATGAAGTTAATGAAGGTCTGAAATATGTTTTTCGGACAAAAAATGATATTTTGATTTTTCCCTCTGCCGGTACCGGCGGCATGGAATCAGCAGTTATAAATATCTGTTCACCCGGAGATAAAGTAATTGTTGCCGCCTGCGGTCAATTTGGCGAGCGCTGGGCAAAGATAGCGGAATCATTTGGGATTGTCCCTGTGAAGGTTTTTGCAGAATGGGGAAATGAAGTTGATTATGACAAGGTTGAAGCTGAATTAAAAGCAAATCCTGATGTAAAAGCTGTCTTTACAACGTTGAGCGAAACTTCAACAGGCGTTGAAAATGATATTAAAAAATTAGGCGGGATAGTAAAAACTTCCCAAGCTGTTTTTGTTGTGGATGCTGTTTCCGGTATGGGTGCGGTGGAATTTAAAACGGATGAATGGAGCGTGGATGTTGTCGTCGTCGGCGCTCAAAAGGGGATGATGATCCCTCCCGGCGTTGTTATGATATCTCTTTCTGGCAAAGCCAAGGCAGCGATGGTTTCAAGTAAAACTCCCAAATATTATTTCAGCTATGCCGAGGCGCTTAAAGCTCTTACAAAAGACAAATTACCGGATACGCCGTATACTTCTTCAGTGTCTCTCGTTTTACAACTCAGAGAGTCGCTACGTCTTATAAAGGAAGAAGGTTTGGAAAATGTCTGGGCAAGACACTCGAAAATTGCCTCGGCGGTAAGAGCCGGTGTCGCAGCCCTTAGCCTTAAACCGTTTGCAAAAGGTAAACCTTCGAATTCTGTCACTTCAGTCTGGGCTCCGGAAGGTATAGACGGGGATGCGGTAAATAAAAAAATCAGAGATGATTACGGAATCACCATGGCCGGCGGGCAGGGCAAAATGAAAGGTAAGATGTTCCGTATCGGCCACCTCGGTTATGTTGACAAATTTGATGCCGTAATGGGTATTGCCGCCGTAGAAATGGCTCTTACCGAGATGGGCGTAAAAATAGAACTGGGGAAGGGTGTAAAGGCGGTAGAGGAAGAACTACTAAAAAAGTAGTCTATAAAGGTCTTTAAAAGTCAAAAAGTCTATAAAAGTAAAAGCTCGAAAATGAAGACCTTTAAAAACTTTTATGGATCTTTACAGATGTTATGGACTTTTAGACGATTTTTTATGGAGGTTCCATGTTCAAAATTCTTGTTGCTGATCCGATCGCCGATGAAGGGATTGAGATATTAAAAAAGCAGAAAGATACTGAGGTTGATGTAAGGTTTAAACTGAAACCTGAAGAGATTATTTCGATTATTGGCGACTATGATGCTCTTGTCGTTCGAAGTGAAACAAAAGCGACGGCCCCTATACTTGATGCTGCAAAAAAATTGAAAGTGATCGGCAGGGCGGGAGTAGGCGTTGACAATGTTGACGTTCCTTTTGCTTCAAAAAAAGGTATTATAGTAATGAATACCCCTGATGGTAATACAATTTCAACGGCTGAACATACAATTGCCATGATGATGTCTCTTTCCCGGAATATACCCGCAGCGGATGCTTCCATGAAACAGAAAAAATGGGATAGAAAGAAATTTACGGGGGTGGAACTCTACGGTAAAGTTCTGGGGATTATCGGACTCGGCAGAGTTGGAAGGGAAGTAGCTTTTCGCGCTAAGAGTTTTCATATGGAGATTATGGCGTTTGACCCGTATCTTACCGAAGAAATGGCAATGAAGGCGGGTTTTAAAAAAGCGACGGTTGATGAAATAGTTACTGCGGCGGATTACATTACCGTCCATACCCCGCTTACAAAAGAAACAAAGGGAATAATAGGCGAGAAAGAGATTGCAAAAATGAAAGAAGGCGTGCGGTTGATTAACTGCGCGCGAGGCGGGATTATTGAAGAAAAGGCTCTTGTTTTAGGATTGAAAAGCGGGAAGATTGCGGGAGCTGCAATTGATGTGTATGAAAAAGAGCCGCCTGAAAATTATATCTATAGTGACCTGCCAAATACAGTCCTGACTCCTCATCTTGGAGCTTCTACTGAAGAAGCCCAGGTTTCAGTCGCGATAGCTATTGCAAATCAAGTGCTGGAAGCGCTTCGCGGCGGCACGGTAAGAAATGCGGTAAATGCCCCGGCAGTGCCTGCGGAAATACTTATACTGATGAAACCTTATATTTTACTCGGAGAAACCTTGGGAAGAACGCTTGTCCAACTGGTTGAAGGGCCTATAAAAAACATTGAGATAGAATATACCGGTCAGGTATGTGATTTTAATACTTCTTATTTGACGCTTTCTATTGTTCGGGGCGTGCTTTCACCTATAGTAAAAGAGCCGGTTAATTTTGTTAATGCTCCGCATATTCTTAAAGAAAAAAATATCCTTGTAAGCGAATTCAAATCAAATGTTATTAAAGAGTATACCAGCTTTATTAAAGTTGCCCTTACCACGGACAAAGAGAGAATTTCCATCGGCGGCACAGTTTTTGGAAAGAATAACATCAGAATTTCACGTCTTTTGGGCTATGATATTGACCTTGAACCGGCAACTTACATGCTGATAATTATTAATAAAGATGTTCCGGGTATGGTCGGCAAGATTGGCACGCTTCTGGGTAAGGAAAATATTAATATTGCCAGTTTGCAGATGGCAAGAAAGATAACCGGAGGCGACGCTACTACTATCCTGACTTTAGACAATCAAGTAGAAGAAAGGATTATTTCTGACCTGGCAAAAATGGAAAACATCAGAGGCGTTAAGTTTGTAAAAAACGATATAGCGTAAGATTGTTAATAATTAAGAGAAAAAAGTCTCAAATTCCGGTATTTTCAATCCTATCAGCCGTGGATGTGTCCGCCTGTAGCAAAACTTAGCCCAGGTGTTGTAGGGAACGCTGTTTTCATTAATCTAACCCGAATTATTATTCTAATCCTTCGCATAAGTACACATTTATACCATGTTTTTTACAGTATTTCACTGGCCTGTTAAAAAAAGGATGTTTTTTATTGACAAAAACCGGTTTTTCATGTATAATTGCCTTATTAGATAAGAACTTACAAACAACAAAATATTAGAATGTTTTAGGGAGGAATACCTGAGTGGGAGAGTTTGATTTGCCCACTTTTTCTTTTTAAGGGCATTTTACGGTATTATCCTGATAAATCGGGAAAAGATGAGTGATAATGTAGCTTTAAAAGCCAGAGAAATGGTGGGGCCCTATTTGCGCGCTAGGGGGCTTGAATTATATGATCTTGAGTATAAGAGAGAATTTAACGGTTTAGTACTCCGTATTTATATTGATAAGCCCGGGTCCAAGGTGAATGTCCGGGATTGCCAGGATGTAAGCCGTGCACTCGGAGTTCTTTTTGAAGAGAGGGGCTTGATTTCAGGGCATTACAATTTAGAAGTCTCTTCTCCCGGTCTGGATAGGGTTCTAAAAATGGAAAAAGATTTTATAAGGTACAAAGGTTACAAAGCGAATATATATTATAACGAACTGGTAGAAGGGAAAAATAATAACACCGGTGTTATTATGGGTGTTGACAGCGGAAAAGTACTGCTGGAAGTAAAAGGGAATGTTCTGAAAATCCCGGTATCAAATGTTAAAAAAGGCAAACTGGAATTTAATTAAAAGGCAGGGTAGGATTATGATGAACAGGGAAGTTTCTGACGCTTTGGAGCAGATAGGGCGGGGACGGGAAGTTAATATGGAAGTGTTAAAAGAAACCCTGTCAAAAGCTCTTACTTCTGCTTCCAGAAAAATACTTAACAATCAGTATGATATTAAAGTGGATGTGGAAGAATCCACGGGAGCATTTAAGGTTTCTTATCATAAAACCGTGGTGGAAAAAGTTACGGATCCGTATTATGAGATTTCTCTGAAAGATGCTAAAAGCCAGGGATATGAGGGTGAGGCCGGGGGACTTATGGATTTTCCCGTTCCTCTTGAAAAATTTGGCCGCATTGCTGCGCAAATTACAAAGCAGGTTATCTCAAAAAAAGTCCGGGATATAGAACGGGATGCCATATTCTCGGAATTCGAGGAAAAATTAAATACTATCTTAAACGGTATAGTGCTTAGAAAGGAAAATAAGAATATTCTCGTGGATCTTGGCGATACTGAGGGTATTGTCCCCGTAAAGGAACAGGTTTTCAGAGAAAACTGGCAGATAGGGGATAAAATAAAAGCTTATGTTTCCGAAGTGAGAAAGACCTCTAAAGGGCCTCAGGTAATGCTTTCCAGGATCCATCCCAATTTTATTAAGAAGCTTTTTGAAATGGAGATTCCGGAAATTGGGGAGGGGAAGGTGGAAATAAAAGCTATTGCCAGGGAGCCGGGTTATAGAATAAAAATAGCGGTTTATTCGGAAGACAGGAATATTGATTCCGTGGGGGCCTGTGTGGGTATCAAGGGCGGACGGATTCAACCGGTGGTAAAGGAGTTGAAAGGGGAAAAGATTGATGTTGTGGAATGGAATCCGGATATTAAAACCTTTACCAAAAACGCTTTAAGGCCTGCAAAAATAACAAATATTTCAGCGGATGAAACCGGTCATTTTGTAGTCGTAACTGTGCCGGATGATCAGCTTGCGATTGCGATAGGTAAAAACGGCCAGAGTGCGAAGCTGGCAGCCGCGCTTGTGGGCTGGAAAATAGATGTCAGAAGTGAAACTGATTTTGCGGCCTCCGGCGCGGAAAATGTCAAGATAATTGAGGATAAGAGAAAAGAAGAGGAACAGGATCCTTTTGAATCTATGGGGCTGAATAAAAAAGTTATGGATAAATTGAAAGCCAATGGTTTCAATACAAAAGATGATTTTAAAAATGCGACAATAGAATCTCTTTTGAAGATAAACGGCCTTACAGCCAAGACTGCGGAAAAGATAATTGAGCATATTAGGATACTTAACGTACAGGAGACTGTTAAAACAGATGAGTAAATTTAGAGTTCATGAAATAGCTAAAAAACTTGGAATGAAGAGCGCTGACTTGGTGGCAAAACTTGAAGAGCTGGGTTATGAAGGTAAAAAAGCAGTCAGCATGCTTGATGAAAGCGAAATTAAAGAAGTAGCTGCTGTAATAAGAGAAGCAGCGGCGAAGAAAAACGCCCCTGTTCCCGGCGGAAAAGTAACGCTTGCAAAAACGGTTCAGGCTGCTTCGGCGGTAAAACCTGTTGCGCAAAAAGTAGTACCTCGGGCCGCAGTTAAAACTGTTCCGGCAGCAGTTAAAGCGCCTGCGCCTGCAAAGACTGTTTCCACCAGACCGGCAGCGCCTAAAGCTCCGGTAAAAACAAAATCTACAGCAGCTAAACCTGAAACTAAGGCAGTTGCCGTAAAGCCTGCGTTAAAAAAATCGGTCAAAGCAAAAGAACCTGAGGTTAAAGTGAAACCTGAAGTTAAAGAAGAAGTTGCGGTAGAAGTTCCAAAACCCAAGGTTGAAGTCAAGCCTGAGGTTCCCGCTGTTCCTGAAGGACCGAAGCCGATATTTAAGGTAACTGAAGTTACGACAGTCGCGGAGCTTGCCAGTAAATTGAAGATGCCGGTTTCTGAGCTGATAAAAAAAATAATGTCCATGGGTATGATGGTTACTATAAATCAAAAACTTGATAAAGATTCCATTACTCTGGTTGCCGCGGAATTCAATTATGATGTTGAATTTGTTTCTATATTTAATGAAGAAACCAAGGAAGAAGAAATAGTTGATGCGTCAAAGCTTGAATGGCGTCCTCCGGTTGTTACGGTTATGGGCCATGTTGATCACGGTAAGACCTCTTTGCTTGATGCCATAAGAGAAACAAATGTTACAGCAGGCGAAGCAGGGGGGATTACTCAGCATATTGGAGCTTATAAAGTAAAAACTCCCAAAGGTGAAATAGTATTTTTGGATACCCCGGGTCATGAGGCCTTTACCGCTATGAGAGCAAGAGGTGCTTCAGTTACCGATATTGTTGTTCTTGTAGTAGCCGCAGATGACGGCGTAATGCCTCAGACCGTTGAAGCTATTGATCATGCCAAGGCTGCAAAAGTTCCGATAATTGTTGCGATGAATAAGACGGATAAACCGGGTGCCAACCTGGAAAGATTAAAACAGGAATTATCAAAATATGAACTTGTACCTGAAGATTGGGGAGGAAAGACCATTTTTGTTCCAGTTTCTGCCAAGAAAAAAGAAGGTATTGATAATCTCCTTTCTATGATTATTCTGGAAGCAGAGATGCTTGAACTTAAGGCTGTTAAAGAAGGGAGGGCCAAGGGCGTTGTACTTGAAGCAAAATTAGATAAGGGTAAAGGTTCAGTTGTTACCGTTTTAATTGAAAAAGGCACCTTAAAAGTCGGGGATTCTTTTGTTGCCGGTTTCTTTTTTGGGAAAATCAAGGCTATGCTGGATGACAAGGGCCGGAAGATTTCGGAAGTTATTCCCCCTTCTCCGGTTGAAATACTCGGGTCTAATGGAGTTCCAAACGCAGGGGATACTTTCCAGGTTATGGTGAATGAAAAAGCGGCCAGGCAGGTCAGTGCGAGAAGGAATGAACTCCAGCGTGAAATAAATATTCAAAAACAGCAGCATATCTCTCTTGAGGGCCTTTATACCGAGATACAGGATGGTAAACTGAAGGATTTGAAAATAGTGTTAAAAGGAGATGTTCAGGGGTCGATAGATGCGTTAACCGACGCGCTTGAAAAACTTGGAAATGATAAAGTAAAAGTATCAATTATCCACAGGGGTGTCGGCAATATAAATGAATCCGATATTATGCTTGCGAGTGCGTCGAATGCGATTGTTATCGGCTTCTCCGTGAGTGTAAGCCAGTCTGTGACGGAGCTTGCCAGGAAAGAAAGTGTGGATCTTAAGCTCTTTAGGATCATCTATGAAATTACAGATTCGGTCAAAGCAGCTATGGAAGGGATGTTGGAGCCGATACTTAAAGAAGTCGTGGTCGGTAAGGCGGAGATTAAGCAGGTTATAAAGATACCTGACGGCTTTATAGCCGGGAGCCATGTCTCGGAAGGTAAGATTACAAGACAGTCTCTGGTCAGGATTAAGCGCGGAGCGGAGGTTGTAAGAGAAGGAAAAATCACTTCACTTCGCAGGTTTAAAGACGATGTCAAAGAAGTTGCCGCCGGTTATGAGTGCGGTATTTCCGTAGATAAATTCAGTGATTATCAGGTGGGAGATGTTTTTGAAGCTTATATAATAGAGAAAACGTTCGCAAAACTCTGAGAAGAAGCAAGTAAAATGAACAAAATGGATTATGTTTGTATCAGTGTTCGTTTCGGGAGGGAATGGAATCTGCCTTCCAAAATGTAGAGGGTAAAAATGTATTTAAGATCTGAGCGGCTTGCAAGGCTTTTTCAGAAAGAAATAAGCATAATTATAGCCAGGGAACTTACAAACCCTGATATTGGTTTTGTTACCGTTACTGCGGTGCAATTTAATAAAGATATGAGTAAAGCCGCGGTGTATATAAGTGTATTTGGGACCAAGGAGGCCAAGGCAAAGTCTATTTCAGCTCTTAACAAAGCAAAAGGCGTTGTACGGCACTCCCTGGCAGGAAAAGTGGTTCTCAGGTATATGCCTGAGCTTGAATTTAAGGAAGATATTCAATTGGAGCAAATCGAAAGGACTCTCGGTATTATTAAAAAGATAGAAAGCGGAGCAGAAAAAGTTGAAAAATAACTCCCTTCGTGAAATAGTAAAAGCGTTCAAAAAACATGATGATTACATTCTGTCAACGCATATCAATCCGGATGGTGACGGAATAGGAGCTGAGATTGCTCTTGGTTTTGGCTTAAAAAAACTCGGAAAAAAAGTAATCATTTCAAACAGCGATCCTTTTCCTGAAAATTATGAATTTCTGCCCTGCAACGGTCTCTTAAAAGAAAAAGATGCTGTTAAATCAAGTTATAATGTAGCGGTTTCCCTTGAATGCTCCGGTTTGAGCCGCGTGGGAAAACTTAAGAAAGTATTTCTTAAATCAAAAAAAATAATAAACCTGGATCATCATTCGAGCAATGATTATTTTGGAGATTATAATTATGTTGATGATAAGGCGGCGGCTGTAGGCGAACAGGTTTACTATATCCTTTTAGGCCTGGGCGTGAAAATAGATCTGGATATTGCCACCTGTATTTACACGTCACTTCTTACGGACACAGGCAGTTTTGCATATTCAAATACAACTAGGAAAACCCATCAGATTGTTGTTGAGCTCCTGGATTACGGGGTTAACCCTTCTGAAGTCTACCAGAATGTTTATGAGGTGTCTTCTCTCGGAAAAATTCAGCTTCTCGGAAAAGCGCTGAATTCTCTGCATGCCGACAAAAAACGGGGAGTCGCCTGGATTACGCTTATGAAGGATTCTTTCAGAAAAACAGGAACTTTATACGGAGATTCCGAAGGCATTATCAACTATGCGCGTTCAATAAAAGGCGTTAACGTGGCAATATCTTTTACGGAACTTGAAAATGGACGCGTGAAAATAAGTTTCAGATCTAAAAGAGATGATATTGATGTAAATAAAATAGCCCTTTCTTTCAAAGGGGGAGGGCATAAAAGAGCTTCCGGTGCTGTTATTGAAGGAAATATGAAAGAAGTAAAAGAAAAAGTACTGAAAAAAGTCTTTGAAGAAATAGTAAGCGCTTAAAACTTCGCGTAAAGCGAAAAAGAAGAGGTGATTTGATTGGTAAGGTCTGATATGGTGAAAAAAGTGGCAAAAGAAACGGGACTGTCGGCAAAAGATACGGAAAAAATAGTTGATGTAATACTTGAAAGTGTCGTGGATTATGTTCAAAAAGGTAAAAAAATTGAGCTGCGCGGTTTTGGGACCTTTATGGTCAAGCAGCGGGCAGGGCGTATTGCGCGCAATTTAAAAACGAATGAAGACCTTCCGCTTCCGTCAAGAAAGGTCATTTATTTTAAAGCAGGAAAAGAACTGAAAAATATTCAGAAGGAGGAGAAATGAAAAAAGGCCTGAAAAAAGCGCTTATTATAATACCTATTATTTTATTTGCTCTGGCCGTAATTGGATATATAGTTTATGATTATATTTTAATGGCCCCGAATATTACGATAGCGTATGAGAAAAACATCGGCCAGCAGAAATTGGATACTGAATTTAAAGTGCAGGTAGAAATTGAAAGTCTTTCCATTTTGACAAGAGAGTATCTTGTTAATCTTGAATTGAAAAGCGGCAATGAGGTAAAATCATCTCTTCAGCCTCAGATTTTCAAACTTAAACCGCGGACAAAACAGAATGTCGAGTTTGTATGCATGCTTTCCGAACCTGTTACACCGGGGATTTATACCGCAAATGTTTTTGTTACCGCAAAAAAATCAATATTTTTGTCATCCCTGGAAGTGATTAATGAAAACAGCCAGGAATTTGCTATTGCCGAAAAAATAGTAAACGGTATAGTAAATTTCATAGATGTAAAGGGCGGGAAAAAAGTCGGCGAGGTAATGAACATCAATGCTGTCGCTAAAAATACTGGAGAAGTGGAAAAGTCTTTTTCTGTTGATGGCGCAATAATTAACCCTAAGGGAGAGTCTGCTCGGCTTCCGGTCAAAGACTTCTCTTTGAAGGTAGAGGAATCAAAGATATTTTCTTATGATTACAATATACCGCTTGAAGCTCCGGCTGGAAAATATAAGGTTATTCTTAATCTATTTGCCGGAGAATCCAAGGATAATTCAAAAAAGAAACTGGCGGAACAGGAGCTGGAGCTGAAAGTACTGGAAAGAGTTTTAAAAGCCTCAATAGAAGCAGTCAGGGTGCGCGGTAAACTTAAGTCGGGAGAAGCCGTCGGTTTTGATATTGATCTGAAAAATACCGGTGATATAGAAAAACTGTTTTCCCTAGATGCTTCTCTTACAGATGCTTCGGGAAAACTGATAAATCTTCCCGGAAAAGAACTTCAAATCAGGGTTGATGAAACAAAAAAATCCGCTTATGAGTATTTAATACCTGTAAAAGATTCGCATGGCAAATATAAGATAAATATAATTGTTTATGCGGGTGCGGCAAATGATCTTGCAAAAAAGAAAGTGGCGGAGTCGCAGCAGGAATTTACTGTTGCTGAAAGAATAACGAAGGCAAGTATAGTTAAAATATCCGTTGCTTCGAAGAATAAGATAAAAGTCGGTGAAACTATCTCGATTACTGCGGATCTGAAAAATACGGGAGAAGTGGATCATACATTTCCTGTCGCTGCGGCTGTAAATGACGGAAAGGCGGCTGTAAAGCTGAATGCTAAAACAATTTCCCTGAAAGCCGGTGAAGCAGGGCAATTAACTTTTGAGTACACCATTCCGCTTGAAAATACGGCGGGCAATTATGAAGCAAAAGCCTCCGTCTATAATAATATGGATACTTTGGGCAATCTTATTGAGATGTATGAAGAAAAACTCTCGGTTTTTCCCGTTGCCGGTGCGAATATTACAGGTTCCGCTAGTTTAGTCGGAACTCTTGGAAAATTCAATTTTGGAGAGTCTATTTCCATTAAAACTAAATTTACAAACACAGGGGAGTTGAAACATTCTTATTTTGTGAAACTGGAAGTTCTGGATCCGGCTAAAAAAGTTTCAACAATATTTAACGAGAAGGTGGAATTGAATAAATCAGGTGTTGTGGAAAAATTCGGAGAATTTAAGGTGGATCCTTCTGTTTTGGACGGAAAATATACTGTTGTCGCGAGTATCTGGGATCGCTTGGGTGATGACGGAAATCCCGCAGGTAAGTATGGGGAGGATACCCAGACTTTTGAAGTGGTTGATACCGAACCTGTAATATCTAATGTGATTGGGGTTGCTCCGATAATCGGAAAAGCAACTACTATTGCAGGGACTGTGAAAGATGATAAAGAAGTGAAGACTGTTGTGCTTGTTTATCAGGGCCCGGGGATGTCGGAAGTTGCTAAAGAAATCATGATAAGGGCGTCAGGCAATAAAAAAGAAGGCTCGTATAGCACTCAAACCAGAAGGTTTAACTATGCAGGGTCTCTTAATTACTATATTGAAGCGACCGACTCAAAAGGGCAAAAGAGTAAATCTCCGGAGTCAAAAACACAGATAAAATGAGCTCTTTAGAGTCAAATCTGAGATTTGTAAGAAAAAAAATCGAAGCTGCGTCATTAAGAGCGGACAGGAAAGAGAATATTACCCTTGTGGCTGTCACTAAAACGGTGGGAGCCCCAAGGGTTAACGAAGCCCTTGCTCTCGGCCTTACGGATATAGGTGAAAACAGAATTCAGGAAGCAAAAATAAAATTCCCCGAACTTCTGAAAGAAAAAGCCGTTTTTCATATGATAGGGCATCTTCAGTCAAATAAAGTAAAGGATGCGGTAAGACTTTTCGACATAATACATTCTGTTGACAGTCTGGGGCTGGCAGCTGCGATTGATAAGGAATCTTTTAAGTCCGGAAATATCATGCCTTGCCTGATTGAGATAAATATCGGAAGTGAAATATCCAAGACCGGCTTAAAATATGAAGAAGTAAATGTTTTTCTTAAAGAAGCAGTAAAGTATAAAAATATTAGATTTGAAGGATTGATGACAGTTGCCCCGATTGCGGTTTCCTCTGAGGAGGTAAGGCCTTTTTTTAAAAAAATGAAGATCCTGTTTGATGAATTAAAGCAAACAACCGAAGGTTCAAGTTTTAAACATCTTTCCATGGGTATGAGCCAGGATTTTGAGGTAGCGATTGAGGAAGGCGCCACGATGGTAAGAGTAGGCAGTGCGCTGTTTGGATCAAGAATAACAGTATAGGTCCGGGCGCTAGGTACTAGGGTATACGCTTTGGAGTTATTGAATTTGTAATGCCACTTTAATATAGAACGTTAGCGGCGTTTTAACGTGTAACGCGAGTAACTAACAAAGAGAGGCTTTTATGAAAATTGGTTTTATCGGTGCGGGGAATATGGCGGAGGCTGTTATTGCGGGGCTTATAAAATCAAAAACTGTAGAGCCCTCTGATATTCTTATCAGTGATATTCAAAAAAACCGTCTTATCGAACTTGAAAAAAAATATGGCGTAGTTTCAGCCGATTCCAACAGGGCTGTTATAACGGGCTCTGAAGCAATAATTCTTGCGGTAAAACCGAAGGATGTTGATAATGTTAAAGAAGTGTTTGCGGCAATAAAGCAGGGGTCTTTTATCATTTCTATTATGGCAGGGATAACAACGAGTTTTTTTGAAAAAAATGATATGAAAATACCTGTTGTCCGTGTCATGCCTAATACTCCGGCGCTTGTTCTTTCAGGAATGACCGGGATGTGCCAGGGTAAGTATGCGAACAGAGTCCATATGGAGAAAGCCAAAGTAATACTTTCTGCTGTCGGTAAAGTGGTTGAAGTGGAGGAGAAACTCATGGATTCTTTGACTTCCATCAGCGGCAGCGGGCCGGCTTATGTCTTTTTGTTTGCAGAAGCACTGCTTGAAGCTGCGGAAAAAAACGGGATAGATAAAGCTACGGCAAAACTTCTGGTGGCAAACACACTTATGGGCGGAGCAAAGATGGTTTTAGAGTCAGGGGAAGAACCTTCTGTTTTGAGGAGAAAAGTAACTTCTCCCGGCGGGACAACTGCTGCAGCGCTCTCTGTTTTTGAAAATATGAAATTCAAGGAAATAGTCGGCAAAGCAGTGGAAGCCGCAAAGAAAAGATCAAAGGAAATGACCAGGTGAAAAACAATGACGAAGTACAAATGACAAATTACAATTTATGGTAAGCGGATAAGCGCTTCCGCTGATATTCATAAAATAGTCATTCGTCATTTGTAATTATCTTCTATAGGAGGTATATATAATGAGTGATTTGTCAAAAAAAATAGAACAGGCAGTGCTTGCAATACAGAAACAGTCTAAAATTGTTCCTGAAATAGCAATTATACTCGGAACCGGCCTTGGCGGGCTTGCGAATGAAATCTCCGACAAAACGGAGATTAATTATAAGGATATCCCTGGTTTTCCTTTGTCTACCGTAGAAGCGCATGCGGGAAAGCTTATTCTGGGAGAGATGGGCGGGAAAAAAGTAGTTGCCATGCAGGGCCGTTTCCACAGGTATGAAGGGTATACGTATAGGGAAGTAACGTTTCCGGTTTACGTAATGAAAAAACTCGGGGCTAAGATCCTTATGGTATCGAACGCTGCCGGCGGGTTGAATAAAAAATATGAAGCAGGGGATATTATGATGATCTCGGATCACAACTCTCTGTTACTCGGTGATAATCCTCTCTGCGGTCCTAATGATGGTGAAATAGGGCCGAGATGGCCTGATATGTTTCAGACCTATGATGTTGAGTTGATGAAACTGGCAGAAAAAATTGCCGAAGAAAATAAGATAAAACTTCACAAGGGAGTCTATATCGGGGTTATCGGGCCAAATCTTGAAACAGAAGCTGAATATAAGTTTTTAATTGCAATAGGCGGCGATGCTGTAGGAATGTCAACCGTGCCGGAGGTTATTGTAGCAAGGCATTGCGGGTTCAGGGTGCTGGGTATCTCCGTAGTTACGGATATGTGCATACCGGGACATCTGGAAGTCGCAAATATAGAAAAAATTATCGGGAATGCTTCAAGGGCCGAGCCGAAACTTACGAAAGTAATGAGTTTGGTCGTAAAGGAAGTGAGATTATAATGCTGCCTACAGTCGCCTGGAAAAACAACTCGGTCGTAATGATAGATCAGCGGAAATTGCCCGGCAAAGAAGTTTATATCAAATGTAAAAATTATAAAGAAGTTGTTTATTGCATAAAGACACTTGCGGTTCGGGGTGCCCCTGCTATAGGTGTTGCAGCCGCATATGGGGTAGCGGTAGCCGCTTATAGAGCTAAAGCGAAAGAGAAAATAAGGTTCTATAAAGAAATGGCGTATGCAATTGAAGAATTAAGAAAAAGCCGTCCGACTGCTGTTAATCTTTTCTGTGCATTGGACAGGATGACGGCGAAGCTTGTTTCACTTGAAAAATTTCCTGTTGGAAAAATAAAAGAAGAGGTTCTTAAGGAAGCAAAACTGATAGAAAAACAGGATGTGGCTATTAATACCCGAATGGCCAAGAATGGTGCGAAGCTTTTTAAAAACGGCTCAACGGTAATGACTATCTGCAATACAGGAGTATTGGCAACAGCCGGTGTGGGAACTGCTTTTGGCGTTCTAAATGAAGCTCATAAACAAGGGAAAAAGATAAATGTAGTTGCTTGTGAGACCAGGCCGCTTTTGCAGGGTTCCAGATTGACCGCCTGGGAATTAAAACGGGCAGGTATCCCGTTTAGGCTGATTACCGATAATATGGCCTGCCATATAATGTCAAAAGGTTTTATAAATGGGGTTATTGCCGGCGCTGATAGGATTACGGCGAACGGGGACACCGCGAATAAAATAGGAACCTATATGCTCGCGGTCCTGGCTAAGAACTTTAAAATACCTTTTTATATCTGCGCTCCAAAATCAACCATAGATCTAAAATTAAAATCAGGGGGGCTAATCCCGATTGAAGAGAGGAAATCCACTGAGGTTACCGAACTTCAAGGTGTCAAAACT
The DNA here is from genome assembly GCA_043804965.1 of Candidatus Firestoneibacteriota bacterium. Lineage (GTDB taxonomy): Bacteria > Oederibacteriota > D2-FULL-39-29 > D2-FULL-39-29 > D2-FULL-39-29 > D2-FULL-39-29. Next base: position 17,138 of record JAZDIO010000101.1, read on the forward strand.
GCCCCGGAAGGTATAAAGGTATACAACCCTGCCTTTGATGTCACTCCTAACGAATTAATAGCGGGTATAATCACCGAAGCCTGTGTTGTCAGACCGCCTTATGGTAAAAATCTGAAGAAGATATTCTAGCAGGCTGCTGAAAAACTCAAATAATGGACATTAAGAAGCCTGCTACCTCGCCATTTGACCTCAAATGGCGGGTAAAATAATCAAATTTGAAGCTGAAAAAACTCTCAAAAAGAGTTTTTCAGCAACTTGCTAGTTCTTTATTATTACATCATGGATTTGATATACTATAAAGGAAGACTGGCTAGGACTCGCTTCGTTAAGTGTTTGTAATGAGAACTAGAAACCCTGTATAATAAGAAAAGTATTTTACTGTTAAATGAATCAGTATTGACATTTTGCCGGGAAAATGGGAAAATTTGGCAGGAGATAAAAATATGAAAAAATGTTCTATTGAATTATCTGTTCAGTTTTATCAGGAAGGAAATAAAGTTGTTGCGTATAGCCGGGCTCTTGACCTTTCTACATGCGGAAAAGATTTTGAACAAGCCAGAAAGCGATTCGATGAAGCTTCTAGTATTTTCATTGAAGAAATTGTCAGGATGGGAACGTTTGAAGAAGTCCTGCTGTCTTGTGGCTGGAAAAAATCAAACCATCCTGTAAAACATTGGGAACAACCTAAAGAAATAGCTGAAATTAAGGAATCATTGAAAATTCCATGCCCCATCTAACGCCTATACATTGGAAAGACTTTGAAAAATTTCTTAAGAAAATGGGGTGTGAGTTCAGCCGG
>JAZDIO010000102.1:0-8012 GCA_043804965.1 Candidatus Firestoneibacteriota bacterium
AAGGAGTTGGGCGGAAACTGGTAATTTTGATAACTTAAAAAAGAGGAGGCCTTAATTATGTTAAAAATATTTAAAGGAGTGGTAATAAACGCGCTAATCTTAATCAGTCTTTCCTGTTATATTAATTGCGCGGAAGTCTATGTGATAAGCGACGGTTACAAGGTTTTACCTGACGGTAATATTGTTGAATTTAATAACCACCCGCCGGCAAAACTCAAGGAAGGAAATGCCATATGGGATAAAGAAAAGAAAGAGATAAGCGTTGCCGGCGCTAAAAATGAAGTTATCGCGTTTCAAGTCGTAATAGAAGGTGAGGCAAAAAAAATAGACTTTGAATGCTCTGATCTGTCCGGAGCCTCTTCTTTTTCAAAAGAAAATATCTCCTTTCACCTGGTAAGCTATATTTCATTTGAGGATAAATTTTATCCTGACATAGTTATCCCCTTTGCGATAAAAGGCGTAGCTCCCTTTTCTATTCCTTATAATATTTCCGCTGTTCCTTCCGCGCCGGAGCAGAAAGCCGGCGTAGTGATGGTGGAAGTAAAAATTCCTCAGGACGCCGTCAGCGGCGATTATACCGGAGAAATTAATATAAAAGGCGGAGTAAAGGAAACACTGAAGTTGAAACTAAAAGTCTGGGATTTTACCCTGCCCTCTGCCCCTTCGATAGTTTATGATTTTAACAGTTATAGCTCGCCTGTAGGAGTAACAGGCGTTTCAGACGATAGAAATCCTTATTTGCCTTATTCGGACGAGGTCATTGAAATTGAGCATGAATTTTACAGATGCGCGAATAAACACAGGGCATATTTAAACATTTTACCTGTTCACAGCCAAAGAGGCACCCCCCGCTACACGCCTGTTTTAAGCGGAAAGGGAAAGGATGTAAAATGCGACTGGACGAATTGGGATAAACGGTTTGAAGGGGTTCTTAACGGTTCTATCTTTGAAGATAAAGAGCCGGTGCCGTACTTTTATCTTCCTTTTAATTTGCACTGGCCCTGGGGGTTTAGTCATAACAGCAGTTTGACCGATCATCGTAATAATTGGCGCGCCAAGCCCGAATATGCGAAGGACCATACAAAATTAATCAATAAAGAGTATTTGGATGAATGGGAAGCTGTGGCTAAACAATATATAGAACATTTCAAGGAAAAAGGCTGGAATAAGACAACCTATCAGGTATTTTTAAACCACTCGGATCAGGAAAATGCCAATTCGCCGTGGCGTTTGGATGAACCGTATGACAGATGGGGTTTTCAGGTCCTCTCTTATTATGCAAAACTCACCCATAAAGTATTTGAAAACGATTCGGGAATAAATGTTAAATACCGTTTAGACCTGGGGCACTTTTATTGCAATACTCCGACCATGCAGTGTTATAAGGCTAAAAAATATGATTTATCCTTGTCTCAAGGAGGCGGCGGAGCTGAACTTTTAGAGCCGAATGTTGATTTATGGTATATTGGAGTTACCCATTCTTTTGGCAACCGGGAGAAGATTAATAAGGTCAGAACAAAAGATACAGCCAAAGAGATGTTTATGTATGGCGGCGGGCAGAGCCTTAAAGACAGCGCGGTTGTCCATCGCAGTCTTTTTTGGTATCTTTATGATTTTAAAGAGAGAGGGTATTGCGCCTGGACTGAAGGCTGTTTTAATCCCCTGCAGCCGGCTAAAACCGAAGGTTCGGACCATGTGTGGTATAGCGGGAGAGCTTTAGGTTTTAACGGTCCTGTTCCGTCCTTGCGGATGAAATTATGGCGCCGGGGAAGTTTTGACGCGGAATATTTATTATTAGCCGAAAAAAAGTCCTCCAGGGAAAATGTTATGAAAATATTCAAACAAGTCTGCGAATATAAAAAGAATGATCCTGATTATAGAAAAGTGGATTTTCCGTATCCGGATAATAACCCGGAAGATTACGAGCTGGCAAGGTTAAATCTTGCGTCTGTTATATTAGGGACTGATATCAGCGGAGGAATGAAGTTTAAAGGCAGAATTTCCGGCCCGCCGCAAAAACAGGTTGATCAAATTAAAGGATATTAATATGAAAGGGAGGATTCAAATCATGATAAAAACTTTAGTTTTAGGGATATTTTGCGCGGGTTTGTTGTTTGGGGCGGATATAATAAAAATAGAAGATGTGAAAACAGTAAAGCCCTGGGTTGATATAATCAGAGTATATGAAGAGCTGCCCTGCCCGGTGCTTTCTTCGGCTCCGGTAATAGACGGAGATATTTCTGAAAGCGCCTGGAAAGAAGGGTATAAAATCGCAGGATTTATGCTGGATGACGGTTCCGCGAAATTAGCGGAAGAAACAGACGCTATTATAGGTAAAAAGGATAATAATCTGTATATTGCGTTTAACTGCAAAGACCAGAAACTTGAAGATATTGTAAGCAGTGAAGATACCCCGCCTAAAGATGTCTGGAAAGAGGATTCCATAGAAATATTTCTGGGTCCTGACTTCGGCAAGTTCCCGTATTTTCAATATTTAACTAACGCGAAGGGAGTTTATAGCCAAAACCTTGTAAATAAGAGCAAAAAGTCCAGAGGCGACGATCTGCCGGAAGCAGTTGGAGTTGAAAAAGAAAACCTGGGATGGAAATTAGCGGCCAAAATAGGAAGCGACGGCTGGGTATGCGAGTCTTTAATAAACTTATCATTACTTGGGGCGAAAATAGGAAACAGCGCCGGGCTGAATTTGGCCAGGAATGTCGCGGCCTCAAAAATAACCGAAAGATTCAAATTAACGGGGCAATGGTGCCCTACTTTGGGCTACTCTCATCAGCCTGCAAAATTCGGGAAAATATTTTTTGATAAGGATATAGGTATTACGGATTTTAAAATAGTCAACTTCTCAAAAGAGAAGAAAGAAGTAAATGTAGAGATAAAAAGAGGAAGAGGATATACATATACAGAAAGTTTTTACGATAGCTCAACATCATATATTGTTTCTAAAACAGATTTTAAGCTGGAGCCGTATAAGGAAGAGGATATAAATATTTATGACGGCATAGCATTATTGGAAGATAATAAAATCTATAGAATAAGCGTTAGCGTTAATGATAAGAACAACAAAAACATCTTGGAAAATAAATATAGTGTTAATTTAACGAATCCTGCGTTCAGCATTAAGCTGTCAAGCGAAGAAATGACTTCGGATAATCTGACAGGTTTTGTGAAAGTTATGGCGGGTAAAGGCCTGGGGGTGGATATAGCGGTAAAAAGCAAAGAAAAAATTCTGTCTTCGCAAAAGATAAGCCTTAAGGATACTTCCATAATAAAATTTAGTCTGGACGGCACGAGTCTTAATAAAGGGGAATATACAATAGAGTCGAATTTATATGATAAATCGGGAAAGTATGTCAAAAAGACGGCAACTAATTTTAAGAAGTTATGAAATTCAAGGTGCTGCTATGAAAAATCGTTTAATAAGTATTTTAATCCTGATGCTTATTCCTTTGTATTTAAAAGGAGCGGATATAGCGACTACTACGACTGATTCTTCTTATGCGAATCCGAACGACAGGAAATTAGTAATAACCTCTGACGGTAAATTAGTAGCGTTTTATTATGTGGCCTCTACCGGAGTATACTATAGTATTTCTTCAGACGCGGGCGCGACCTGGTCATCCGCGACTTTAATCGGCGGAGGGAGCGCTACCTCGCGCTTCTATTCCGTATGGAAGGATAGTTCCGATAAGATTTATATAGTGTATAAACACAGCGAGGGAACCTATAAAGTAAAACTGCGGAGTATGACCTATAGCGGAGGGAGTTACTCCTTTACCGGAGCCGAAACTACTTTAGTCACTTCTACCGGAGACTTTTCAAACGTATGTTCTGTGGCTAAAGTGCCTGCTACCGGCAGAATCTGGGTAAGCTATGTTGCTAATACCGGCACAACACCCGCGACAACTCAGTTACATACTACCTATTCGGATGATGAGGGAGCCACCTGGCACGGCGATACCGCGGGAAATTCTGCCGTACCCGACCATTATGTGATAATCAGCGGGAGTGCTAATCATTCAAGTTTGGTTATTTATAATGGCAACCCCGCGATATTTTTCGGCGGTTCGTATACGAGATGGTCATATTTTGACGGAACAGTCTGGTCCGCATATGCGACTATTATATCCTTGAGTGTTTACAATAATTTTTCAGTGTGTGTTACCGATAATAATTACATTCATTTGGCGTATTCGGATAACGGGACCAGCGTTAAGCATACATATTATAACGGGCTGAGCTGGCTGGGCGCCGTAAATACTTTACAGGGGACGGTCTCCACCAACCCGGCGCTTACCACGGACGGGGTTAATTTATGGTGTTTCTGGTCCAGTTCAAATACCGGAGCCGCGGATATTGTGTACAAAAAATATAACGGTACAAGCTGGGACGACTCCGCCACAACCTTATACAGCAGCGGCGGTAATAATTATAAATCAGCGGCCCCTTATTCGATAGGAGGAAATAACACTGTGGTCCCGGTATTCTGGTATGAAGGAAGCATAAGCCCCTGGACCATAAGATTTTCTAAAATAGTATTTTCGCCGAAGGTTACGGAAGTAAGCCCTTTAACAGGGGACAATTCGGCCGTAAAAACAGTAACCATAACGGGCCAGGGGTTTTTCGGGGAGGCCTACAGCAATAATGTAACAAGCATAAAGCTGGATGATACCGCGAATACGGAATTAAATATTTCTTCCGCGGCTGTTTCTGATTTGACGATCTCTAATGCGGTAATTCCTTCCGGCGTTAAAGTGGGGACTTATAACGTAAAAGTAACGACGTCAAAAGGAACAAATACAACCAGCACGCAGAAATTTGTGGTAACTACAAGTGTGATTCCGACAGTTGTGAATATAGAGCCGAGTGTCGCAGGGGCAACAGGGACGACGGAAATCACCATATATGGGACCGGGTTTTTTGGCGGGACCTCGTCTTTCCCTGATGTAACGGATATAAGGCTTTCAGACGGAGGGAATACTCAGGTATCTGTCGGAACGGTGGTAAGCGATACGCAGATAAATAATTGCGTGGTCCCGTCAGGAGTCGCGTTGGGGAGTTATGACGTAAAAGTATATAATGGAGGGGGAAATAATACCACAAGCTCGGTTAAATTAGGAGTAACTTCAAATCCCATAGTCACAGCGTTGAGCACTACGACCGCGGCTAATACTCAAGCAACCACCCTGAGCATTACCGGAGCGGGGTTTTTCGGAGGAGGGAGTTCTTCGGATGTGGAATGGGTGAGAATATCAGGCGGCGGATATCTAAAGTCCCTAACAACATATTCGGTGGCTGAGGATACCAGTATTACAGAAGCAGTCCTAACCTCAGCTTCTCATGCCGGGACTTACGATGTGCAGGTCCGGACCTATTCCGGCGGAAATAATTCTACAAGTACGCAGAAATTTGTGGTAACGACAGCGGTAGTGCCTCAGGTTACCGGTCTTAACCCAAGCAGCGGTAATAACTTTTTTGTGTCCTCAACATTAAATATTTACGGCAGCGGATTTTACGGGGGAACCGGAGAAGACGATGTTCGAGATATAAGACTTTCCGATGGTTCAAATACTGCAATTACAAAAGGAACCGTTTCCAGCGATACAAGCATAATAAACTGTACGGTGCCGTCCGGTGTCGCAATTGGAACATATGACGTGAAAGTTACCACCGGAGGGGGAATAGGCACAAGCAGTGTTGGATATATAGTAACCTCCATGCCGGCAGTTACAGGAGTTACCCCAAATACAGGATTAAATACTACTCAGGTAACGGGAGTAGTTGTTACCGGAAGCAACTTTACGGGGGTAACGGTAATGGGCCTGTCAGGTCCTCAAGAGATTCCGTTATATGTTTACACCCCCGTGGATGATACCAGCATAAGCGGGGTAATGATCTCGGCTTTTATCTTGGCGGGAACTTACGATGTTAAAATAACTACGTCAAGCGGGACCAATACGACCTCTGCCGTTAAATGGATAGCAACTGCGGCTCTGCCCAGTGTGAGCAGTATATTACCTGATAAGGGTTCTACTGCAACAGCGGTAACAATAACCGGCGCGGGATTTTACGGCGGGACCTTAACAACGGGAAATGTGACAAGAATAAGAATGTATAAAGATACGACAGAAACGCTTTTAGGCAGTTACAGCGTAATTTCCGATACTATTTTGCAGGCCACCATTCCTTCCGGGCTGCCTGTAAATACTTATGATGTAAAAGTGACAAATGGAGGGGGAGAATCGACCGGTTCAGTGAAATTTGCAGTAACTGCGCCGCTGCCGGTGATTACGCAGATTACACCGGACAGCGGACTGCGGGACAGTAATATTACAATTCAAATAACAGGAAGCGGCTTTTTTTCCGGAACCACGTCCTCGGCCATACTTTCCGTTAAAATGGGAAATACTGATATTTCCTATTCCCCGGATTTTGATACGGTAATACAGGCGGTAGTTCCTTCCGGTTTGGATGCGGACAGGTATCCGCTATATATTTCAACGTCGGCAGGAACAAATACTATATATAAAAATTATGATGTATTGTTTGATAACACACAAATTTACGAGTTTAGCAGAAATGATTTAGTCTTTAATATACCCGCGAATACCTTCAGCGCCCCTGCGGCAATCATGATAAATACGGTGGTGTCGGATACCACCGCCGTTCAAATTGCGGATAAAATAAAATATAGAAAAATAAAGATAAGGAATGATTTAAGCGGCACCTTGAGGGAGCTAACGACAAGTACGGGCGAGAATATACCCGGCGGTAAAAGTATAGGCCTCAGATATGGATATGGAAGTTCAAATATAAATGACAGCGTGATAGAGAAACTCCTTCGGGTAATAACTTTAGGGAATGACGGGAGATGGGATTTTGTTTCCGAAGACCAGCAAGTGGATTTATCCGCGAAAGAGATAGTCTGTAATTTAACGCATTTATCCGTGTTTAAGGCGGGCCAATTTATAGAAGCCTCCGGCAATCTGGCAAATGTAGTCGTATATCCGAATCCGATGGATTTTAGCGCAGGCACCGGAATTATTAAATTTGTAAATTTAACCTGGGATCCTTCTTTAAGAATATATACTATGTCGGGGGAGTTGGTTAAAGAGATAGCGCCGAACGCTTTCGGAAATGCGGGAAATGACGGAAGGATAGAATGGGACGGAAAAAATGAGAAAGGGGAGGTGATAGCGCGGGGATTATACATATATATGATTACAGATGCGGAGGGAGGGAGAAAAACAGGAAAATTGGTTGTTAAATAGTAAAAGAGGAGGAAAAATGAAAATAAAAACAAGTATGGCTGTATTAACGGGCCTGGTTTTGTTTTGTATGGCTAATGTAAATACATATGTATATGGGGCGGAGGAAAAACAGGGCAAGGAAATATTTAAGGATGATTTTGAGGATGAAAGCGACAGCGGCTGGATGGCGGAAGAAGATTCGGAGGTCGAAGTGGTGGGCACGGAAGGGTCTGCGGTCTCGGGAAAATTTTCCTTACAGGTTAAAGGAACAGGCAAATATATATTCCCGAAGAAAGCCAAAGAATTTACCGTTACTAAAGCGACAAATTTTTCATTTTATATTCTGCCGAAAAAGAATGTAAAATCTTTGGGTGTTAATTTTAAAGCTGTTTCGCCGACTTCCGATAATATGCAGCCCAGGATTTCGAAGAAATTAAAAGAAGGGGAGTGGAACCAGATAGTTATTCAGGTGGCAAAAGCAACGGATGCGACAGCTCATGAAACCAGCGCTTTGGATCATAAGATAAGAGCTATTCGTATTATTTGCTCTCCAAAAAATGCAGAGGAAGAGCTTGAATATTATCTTGATGATATTGTTTTGACCGAAAGCGCTGTAAAGGAAGAAAAACCTAAAGAAGAAAAATCTAAGGAAAAGAAATAAGTAGTTTTAAAAATTGAGTTGCAGTTATTATTATAGCTGCAACTCAATAGACCCGATATATATTGCGGGATTGGCGCTGTATTCGA
>JAZDIO010000103.1:0-7544 GCA_043804965.1 Candidatus Firestoneibacteriota bacterium
GAGGTTAACGGTGTAAAATTAAACAGCGTCGCCATAAACAACGATCGCTGCATGTACTGCGGCAACTGTTATACGATGTGCCCCTCGATGCCTCTTGCAGACGCTGTCGGCGACGGCATAGTAATCATGGCGGGCGGTAAGGTTTCAAACAGGATAAGCACTCCCAAGTTTTCCAAAGTTGTTGTCGCATTTTTACCTAACGAAACACCTCGCTGGCCCCAGACAACCGCTGTAATTAAGAAGATGGTAGAAGCTTATGCCAAGGACGCAAACAAATATGAACGTCTTGGTGAATGGGCTGAAAGAATCGGATGGGAAAGATTTTTTGAAAAATGTGACCTTCCGTTTACTCACCATCTCATTGATGATTTCCGTGATCCGGCCTATTTTACATGGCGCCAGACAACGCAGTTTAAGTTCTAGCAGTTAAAAAAACAAACCGGGGCAATTTTGCCCCGGTTAAATTTATTATGAGGCCAAATAATGGACAAAGAAGCTTTGAAAAAAGTGATAGTTGAAACCCTTCAAGGCAAAAAGGGCAAATCCAAGTTTTATCTGAAAGACTTCTACGCAATGGCGCCGGGTGAAAAACCAAGAGAAGTAAAAAATCTTGTAAATCAAATGGTGCAAGAAGAAATTCTTGAATACTGGTCAAGCGGAAGCACCACCTTGATCGGTCTCAAAGGGGTCGGCAAACAAGCTCATGCAGAAGATGAAGATTAACCTTATAGCATGATGCAGAACAATATGGCTTTCCCCAGAATCGTTATTTCGGCAATCAGGGGAGGATCAGGAAAAACCATAATATCTACCGGCATAATTGCTGCTTTTAAAGCCGCCGGAAAACAAATATCTCCTTTCAAAAAAGGTCCTGATTATATTGATACGGGCTGGCTTGCACTTGCTGCAGGCCGGCCCTGCTATAACCTGGACACATTCCTTACGCCTGTTGATCAGGTCCTGACTTCATTTTGCTCCCACTCTCTTTATACTGATTTATCGGTTATTGAAGGTAACCGAGGTCTTTATGATGGAATAGATCTTGAAGGAACTACCAGCACAGCCGAGCTTGCCAAGCTTCTTAAAGCACCTGTTATTTTGTGCTTAGATTGCACAAAAAGCACCCGAACCATAGCGGCTGTTGTTTTAGGCTGCATCCATTTTGACAGAAACGTCGATATAAAGGGTGTAATATTAAACAGAGTTGCCGGCGCAAGGCATGAAAGCATATTAAAAAGAAGTATCGAACACCACACAGGGGTATCTGTACTCGGTTCAGTGCCCAAACTTAAAAGGCAAAGTTTTCCTGAAAGGCATATGGGACTTATACCGACACCCGAACATAAATGGGCAGCCGACTCAATCGCTGCGGCAGCGGAGATGGCCGTTAATTATATTGATCTTGACAAACTGGCACAGACAGCATTCGAAGCACCGAGCTTGCCATCAGCAGGGCGTGCGGAAGAGATATCGGAAAAGAAAATTACCGGTCCGGCAGTAGATTTAAAAATAAAACCCAGGATCGGCATTATGAAAGATTCCGCATTTCAGTTTTACTATCAGGAAAATATTGATGCCCTTATTTCTGAAGGCGCGGAATTGGTTTATACAACCCCTCTGTCGGATAAAACAATCCCGGATATTGACGCCCTCTATATCGGCGGCGGTTTTCCTGAAACTCACGCAAAAGAACTTTCTGAAAACACCTTTTACAAAGAAGAATTAATAGCCCTGGCTGCAAAAGGACTCCCAATATATGCGGAGTGCGGCGGATTGATGTATCTGGGGAAAGATCTTTTTCTTGACGGCGTGACATATGGCATGGCCGGTCTTCTTCCCATATCCTTTGGATTTTCTAAAAAACCCCAGGCCCACGGTTACACAATCGTTGAGGTGGAAAGAAATAATCCGTATTTCCAAGCAGGTACTGTAATTCGTGGACATGAATTCCATTATTCAAGCGTTCTTAAATGGGGCGGTGAAGAGAAAGACCTTGTGTTCAGGCTAAAAAGAGGATCAGGACTTATCAATAACAGAGACGGCGTTGTTTTCAAGAATGTTCTTGCCACATATACCCACATTCATGCGCTTGGAACTCCCTTTTGGGCTGAAGCCATGATAAGAAATGCTGTGGGATACAGGGATAATAAAAAAGGAGGGCCGGCATCTTAAGTGAAGAAGCCGGCCCTTTATAATAATTCTGTCTGTAAACTTATTTACTTTTTTGCATGACATTTGGCGCAGGTCGTAGGAGCTGCCTTTGAATTGTTTTTCTTGTTGAAATCCTTGTGACAGTCCTGGCAGTTATCATGAAGGGCTTCGGCGTGATACTCAAGGGATTCCTTCTTTGAAAGCTTAGGTGCGTCTTTACCTTTCGGTTTCTCGCCCGGTTTCTTATGACACTCTATACAGCTCTGAACCTTGTCGGTTGGTTTAAGACTGGCTAGTGGCTTGCCTTTCGCGTCATGATGGCAATCCCCGCAAGCGGCCTTGTACTCCTCAGAATGCTTCTTGTGCGAAAACGTAACCGCGCCTTTTTCGTGTTTTTCATATCCCTTTGTTTCCATCTTGATTATATCAGGAACTGTCGTTCCAGCAAAGATAGATGCTGAAAGAAAAAGGGTTGCAATTCCAACTACCGATATCACCAACAATAATGACTTAACTTTCATAAATTCCGTTTACCCCCCTTTCAAATATTAATTAACTTCAACAAACAAATACCTTTACCGACTCTGTTTTCTCCGCCTATTTTTATCAATACCTGAAAAATCTGTCAATTTGTTTTTTCCGGCTTAGTCTCCCGTCTTTTTCTCCTTCTTTTTACCGAAAAATATGGCGCCGATGATGCTTATTTCATACAGAATCATCAGCGGAATACCCATAAGAATCTGCGACACAACATCAGGAGGTGTTAAAATGGCAGCGACAATAAAAATCAGCAGAATCGCGTATTTTCTGTTTTTTCTTAAAAATTCGACCGTAACTATACCAAGCTTTGCCAGAAAAATAATAACAAGAGGAAGCTCAAAAATAAGCCCGAATGCAAGCAGCATTTTTGAAGCAAAACTTAAATACTCCTTCATAGAGAGCAGCGGCTGTATAATGTCTGTGGCAAAACTTAAGAAAAATTTAATGCCGAAAGGAAAAACAACAAAAAAACAGAAAAGCGAACCCCCAACAAAAAAACAGACAGATAACAAAACTATCGGAACAAGGTAACGCCTTTCCTTTTGATACAGACCCGGAGCCACAAACACCCAGAACTGGTATATAATAACCGGGGAAGCCAAAATGACGCCTGCAAGGAAAGAGACTTTCATGTATGTAAAAAAAGCCTCTGCAAGACCCGTAAAGATAATTTTATCCCCGGCTCTCATTTCCCGGACAAGAGGAAGTGTCAGTATATCAAACAACTTTTCCTTGAACCCGTAGGCTATCAAAAACCCCACGCCGATTGCGACAAAGCAGATTATAAGGCGCTTTCTCAGTTCTTCCAGATGGGCGGTGAAAGGAATTTTATCATCCTCTTTCATCTTTAGCGGATCCTTTTGAAGCTTCTTTTTCTACATCGCTGTTATTATCAGCAGGAACAGTTTCTGTTTTGTCAATTTCCTGTCCGTGCACAATTTCTGCCTTATCCACAGCTTCTTTTTCATTTATATCTTCAAAAGCTTTTTTCAAATCGGTCAATTTGGATTCAACTTCTATTGTTTCCTTAAATTCATTAGTAGCCTTTTTTAATTCCCCAAACATGCGGCCGAGGGTTTTTGCAAGGCCGGGAAGTTTGTCGGGACCAATGACAATAAGCGCTATAACAGCTATGACAATCAGTTCCGGCATTCCTATGCCAAACATATTTTTTTCTCCCCAACAAAGGTGTTTGCTACTTCTCTTATAACCACGGAGCTTTTTTCAGTACCGATATTACGGCAAATAGTCAAGACCGAATAAAATAGACAGGACAGGCATTCCCTGCTGCTTAGGAGTCGTTACAAAATAGCAGTTACTTTCTTGACCATTTCGTTACAACTCCTTATGCCGTTTTTGCAATTTAACATGATGGTGCGGTTATTCTATTCCAACGGCTTAATTATTATTCGGATAGGGTTTTAGAATCAGAAAATACAAACTCCCCATATGCCGCATATTGCCTGCGGCAACTTCGGCATACTTTCCGTTTCCCCAGTAAATGTCGGCCCGGCCCGGCCCTATAATTTTGCCTCCCGTATCCTGGTTTAAAACAAATTTGCTGTTTTTTATCCATCCTGTGATCTCTCCGCTTCCGCTAACCACAGGCTTTTCAGTTTCAATATATACAAGCCCGGCCGGAGGAAAGATGCGTCTGTCCAAAGCTACAGATCTTCCCGGTGTAAGTTTTACGCCAAGGTATCCCAACGGCCCGTCTTCTTCCGTTTTAAAGAAAACATAGCTTGGATTGTAATTCAAAATATCCTGAACCTCTTCGGGATTGGAATCTAAATATGCACGGATTCTTTGCATAGACATTTCGGACTGCGGGATGATTTTTTTCTGTATCAGAAGTGTACCAATCATTTTAACCGGGTGCCCGTTTTGAGCATGATAATGAATATTTATCGTTTCGCCATTATCGAGAAGAATCTTTCCGGAACCCTGATACTGAAGAAAAAAAAGATCTATCGGGTCTTTAACCCAGGCAAGAACAGGCGCCTTGCCGTCAAGTATTCCTCCTGTTTCAATCTCTTTCCTGTCATAATACGGAACAACCGTTTCCCCGGTATATCTTCCTGTTATTTTCTCCCCCGCATATTTCCGAGAAAATAACGAAAGATCTATTGAAATGAGATCCGGCGGGATTCCATAGACAGGATATTTATATGTGTCGCTCTTTAAAAGACTTCCTTCCAAAAAGGGTTCATAATATCCTGTAAAAAGAACATCTCCGCTTCCGTTGCTTCCTGTTGATTTATAAATATAATAATTTTCATTGATGTGTTTTCTTAATTCATCAGCAGAAGGTTTTTTTTCTGTAAACTCAAGAAATTTAACCAAAGAATCGACCATATGAGATGTTTCATATACATCCTGTCCGAACTTAAATTTCATATCTTTTGGTCTTTTCTTAAGATATGAAAGACTCTTCCCTATACCATGCACTAAATTATCATAATCTATATCATCAATAAATTCAGGGGATTCAGAAGAAGATAGCTTTATAAGAGCTGCCGGTTCCGGGGCAGACCTAAGAATTCTTCCAAAACACCCGTATAAAAACAGGGTAAAAAAAGAAGCGATCAGCAAAATGCATATTTTTATGTATGAAACCGGTTTTGATATTTTCATGGAACGTTATTTTAAATATTCCGTCGGATGAAGCTAATTTCTTATAAATTTTCCGCTCTTACCGCCCTGCTTTTCAATAAGAAATATATCTGAAATGGTCATTTCCCTGTCGTATGACTTGCACATATCATATATCGTCAAAGCTGCAACCGAAACCGCGGTCAGAGCCTCCATTTCAACTCCGGTCCGGCCAATAAGCCTGACGGAGGCCTCTATTCTAATATTGTTTGCAGATTCATCAGGATAAAAATCAATCGCTACATGGGTTAAATTCAAAGGATGGCACATCGGTATAAGGCCTGATGTGTTTTTCGCGGCCATGATTCCGGCGATTCGGGCAGTTTCAATGACATTTCCTTTTTTCACCTTCCGGTTCTTTATCATCTTGAAAGTAGCCGGTTTCATGTAGACAATTCCCTGTGCAACTGCAGTTCTGTTTGTCGGCTCTTTTTCAGTTACATCAACCATCCGCACACATCCTTTTTCATCAATATGAGTAAAAGAAGGCATTAAATGATTCCTCCCGGTTTACAGTAATAGTTTACGCCTGCAATTGACTTTTTGTTGACACATTACAAATAAAACTCGGTTTTTTTTGTTACGGTTGTTTTAATTGCATTAAGAGTATCATTCAGAGTCATAATCACATTTTCACGGATATCTCCTGCAACAACAAGAAGCATGACATCATCTCCTACGGAAAGTTCTTTATTTTCCGCAATCTCAACGAGTATCTCGAGAATCCCCGATCTCTTTTTGTTTTCATCTATAATCTTCTTTAATTTTGTGTGATCGACTGCGATTTTAAGCCCCGATACTTTACGTCCGTCACGGGAAGTTCCTCTTACTACCCCATTGTGGCATAATATCATCCCAACCCTGTTATAATTCGGATGCTTTTTTATTTTATCAATAAGTATCGCCGGATTCATATTTATTCTCCGCTTGTATTAATAACAGTAATCATTAACCTGTTTTAATCTCTTTTGCCTTTTGAAGGGAAGATGGGTTGTTGACATTAAAAAAAGATGTCAATTCCGGATCATTGGCCCGTAATTCGTTGTCTGATATCGTTCTGACACGAACCTGGTTGACAAATTGTTGAATTTTAAATTCCTGCTTTTGAAGCTGATTTTCTATCTGTTTCAAGCATCTTTTTGAATAAACGGCACAAAGAGGCTCTATTCCTGCAGAAGTTTCGGGAATAATTATATCCATTTGTGGTTTAACGGCGCAAAGAATCGTTTCGATCAGCTCTTTTTTTAAGAAGGGGGTGTCACAAGCCGTAATAAAAGCATGAGAACCGGTTGAATAAAAGAGTCCTGCATGTATCCCTGTAAGGGAGCTTCTGCAGGAATAAAGGTCGGTTACTATTTTCATGTTCCAGCCAAGGTACTTTATCGGATCATTTGTAACCAGAATAATTTCTTCAAAGAGTTCAATAAAAACATCATATATACGATCAAGAATTCGTTTATTCCCAATCTGCATAAATGCTTTATTGGCACCCGAAAAGCGGGAATTAAGCCCGCCTGCCAGTATTATACCTGAATAAATTGACTTATTATTCGAGCCCATAATCAAATATTCTATTATCGATGAACCCGTAAAAAATCATGTGCGAACGGCTTTGAGTTTTTGGGGAAATAGCTTATAAATAACTGAGCTTTAAAGATCACAAACTTTTGCTCCGCCGCAGGTGGAAAGCTCTTGTGATTTAACGAAGTGATTTAAAAATTCCCAAGAATCTCATAAAGTGAGCATATCGGGACTTTTTACGAAACCATCATCATGAATTCACATTAGTTAAAACATTATTCAAAAGCAAGGCTATTCGAACAGGCATTTACCGGATTAAAGTTGTCATTTATCTCTTGAACAAAACAACACGCATGATATAATAATTTATATTATTTATGTTGGTTATTATCATATAAGGTAAAGCTTATCAATCTTACCAGACCAATACCGGAGAAGCCATGAAAAAATCATATCCAATACTTGATGCAGCGGATATAGAGCGTATTATCACCAGAATTACCCATGAAATACTCGAAGTTCACAAAGGTACCGAAAACCTGTCCCTTATCGGAATTCAAACACGCGGAGTTTTTCTTGCCAGAAGGATACAGTCTTTAATAAACAAAATTGAAGGAATTGAAATACCGGCAGGAGTAATCGATATCACTCTTTACCGGGACGATTGGACCAGAATAAGC
>JAZDIO010000104.1:0-4642 GCA_043804965.1 Candidatus Firestoneibacteriota bacterium
CGCTTTTGACGCTCATATCGGCGCGGTGGGAGCTTGTATTACTCCGTATTCACTGGTCAGGATAATGGGAACTTCGACGTGCGATATTTTAACAGTGCCCAAAAAAGATGTCGGAAGTAAAGTAGTTAAAGGTATTTGCGGTCAGGTTGACGGCTCGGTGGAACCCGGACTTATAGGCCTGGAAGCGGGTCAGTCGGCTTTTGGAGATATTTACGCCTGGTTTAGGGAGCTTTTGTCAGGACCGCTTCAAGAATTTGTAAAAGCAAACGCAGTGAAAGGTTCAAATAAAAAAGAATTTATTGAAGCCTACAAAAAAAGCATTATTCCTTATCTGTCAAAAGAAGCGGTAAAAATATCTCCGTCAGAATCTGCGCTTATAGCGCTTGATTGGATGAACGGAAGAAGGACTCCTTATGCAAATCAGATGCTGAAAGGCGCTGTTGCCGGAATTACATTGGGAAGCTCTGCGCCCAGGGTTTTTCGGGCTTTAGTGGAAGGAACGGCGTTTGGAGCAAAAAAGATTATTGAAAGGTTTAAAGCCGAAGGCATAAAAGTTAATTCGATAATCGGGACAGGAGGCGTTTCAAAAAAGTCTCCGTTTGTAATGCAGGTGCTTTCCGATGTGTTGAAGATGCCCATTAAGGTTGCTTCCTCAGAACAATGCTGCGCTCTGGGAGCGGCAATGTGCGCGGCCGTAGTTTCAGGGGTTTATAAAAACCTTGCCGAAGCAAAGAAAAAAATGGGCGGCGGTTTTGATAAGATCTATAGGCCCAATAAAAAAAACAGCCTGATATACGACAAGCTCTACCTGAAATATTGCAAGCTTGGTGATTTTGTCGAAAAAAACACGAAGCGTTAATATTAATAAAATGAAAAGATAAAAGAAGAAGCCTGCAAAACTAATATGAATCTGAAAAAGGCTTGGGTGGGTCTTCTCAGCTTTTGGTAATGTCAGTGCTGCGGATGTTAAGAAGGGGAGCTTTGCCCTTAAGCCTTCCGGTGTTCCTTCTTGTAATCGTCACCCGCGGCCTGTAACTGTATCAGCGCAATCAATATTTTAATCAGCGAGCTCACCTGCCGAAAAGCAGATTTGTTGCTTATGAAGCTGTTTACTAAAAGAAGCTTGACAAAACGTTTACTAAAAGAAGGAGAATAAAATGGAAAAGCATGTAAAGCTTACCGAGAGCAGGATAGATAAATTTATTCAGGAACTTTGGAGTCAGGTTTATGAAGAGACTGTTCCTCTGAAATCGGTATTTGCAAAATCTGCAGATCCTGTAGCTTTTAGTAAGATTAAAACTCTGAAGTTTAGAAAAGCAAAAAAGGGGGAGCCGTGGGGGTTGAACTGGGATTCTGCCTGGTTTAAATTTAATGCCGTAATTCCTTCTTCCTGGAAAGGTTCTGAAGTCATGGCGGTTCTTGACCTGGGCGGAGAAGCTGCGGTGTTTTCCAAAGATGGTACACCTTTAACAGGTCTTACTTCGCTTTTTTCTAAGTGGGGGATGAAAAGAAGAAAAGCACTTTATCCGATAAAGGAAAAAGCATCGGGTAGGGAAAAAGTCAGTTTACTTGTGGAAGCCGCTGCGAATTATCTTTTTGGCAATCAGGTAAAGTGTACTTTTAAGCAAGCCGACCTTATAAAGTTTAACAGGAAAAAATGGGAACTTTATCATGATTGTTTTTTTCTTTATGATCTTATGCTGAACCTTCCTGAAAATTCCGGACGAAGGGCAAAGATATTATTTGGTTTAAATAAAATTATTAATAATTATTATTTCGGCCGCGAGAGTGAAGTAAAAAAATGCAGGGAGCTTGCGGAAAAACTAATTTATAACGGAGCCAATGCTTCCGCCCCGCTGGTTTCCGCGATAGGGCATGCTCATATCGACACAGCCTGGATGTGGCCTCTCCGCGAGACAAAAAGAAAAGTAGGAAGAACTTTTTCAACGGCTATCAAGATGATGGAAGAGTATCCCGATTATAAATTCGGCGCCTCGCAGGCCCAGCTTTATCAGTTCTGCAAAGAAAATTATCCGAAGCTTTACGAAAAAATTAAAAAAGCGGTAAAGGCGAAAAGATGGGAAGTACAAGGCGGAATGTGGGTGGAAGCGGACTGTAACCTTATCTCCGGGGAATCTATGGTGAGGCAGTTTCTGCACGGAAAGCGCTTTTTTAAACAGGAGTTTGGCGTGGAGGTGGATAATCTCTGGCTGCCCGATGTATTTGGTTATTCTGCCGCCCTGCCCCAGATACTGAAAAAGTGCGGAGTAAATTATTTTCTGACCCAGAAGATCTCCTGGAGCCAGTTTAATAAATTTCCTCATCATACTTTTAACTGGGAGGGGCTTGATGGGACAAGAGTTTTCACGCATTTCCCCCCGGCTGACAGTTACAACAGCGTTTATGAACCGCAGGAGTTATTAAAAGCGCAGAATGCCTTTCTGGAAAAAGACCGGGCAAACAGGTGGATTTATCTCTTTGGTTTTGGAGACGGAGGCGGCGGTCCCTCCAGGCATGAACTGGAGTTCTCTAAAAGAGTTAAAAATTGCGAAGAGCTTCCGAAAGTGACGCAGGAATTCGCAAAAGACTTCTTTCCAAAGTGCGAAAAGGATATCAAAGACCCTCTCACCTGGAAAGGCGAACTGTATCTTGAATTTCATCGCGGCACCTACACTACTCAGGCCCGTAATAAAAAATACAACAGAAAATCAGAATTACTTTTAAGGGATGCAGAACTTTTAAGTTCTCTGAACCTTAAAAATTATCCGGCCAAAGAGCTGGACCGGCTCTGGAAACTGGTCTTGTTGAATCAATTTCATGATATTATTCCGGGTTCTTCGATTCCTTGGGTATATAAAGATTCCTTAAAGCAGTATGAGGATATAACAAAGAGCGGAGAGGAAATAGTTGTGTCAGGGCTCAGAACTCTATGCGAAAAAATAGATACAAAGGGTTTTGGAAAACCAGTTGTGATTTTTAATTCTCTTTCCTGGACAAGGTCGGGCCTGGTCTTACTTCCAAAAATTAAAGGCGGATTTAAAGATAATCTTGAAGGTACTGTTGTAACTCAGGAAACAAAAGACGGGCTTCTTGCCCGTGTAGATGTTTCCCCTCTGGGCTATGCTGTGTATTTTTCAGATAATACAATTGAAAAGAATAAAACGGCTTCCGACCTGAAAGTGAATAAAAATCTGCTTGAAAACTCATTACTTCGGGTAAAGTTCAGCAAAGACGGACAGGTTTTTTCTATACAGGATAAGGAAACGGGGAGAGAGTCGGTAAAAACCGGCGGTTTTGCGAATGTTTTTAAGATTTTTGACGAAAAAGGCGAAGATGCCTGGGATACGCATATTTACCATGAAGAACAAAAATACGCCTCTCCAAAACTTGTTAAATCCGAAGTTATAGAAGAAGGTCCGCTTAGAGCTTCAATACGTCAGACCTGGAAGGTGTCGGAAAGCTCCTCTATTATTCAGGAGATTCGCCTTGAAAGTAGAAGTAAGAAAGTTGAATTTTTTACAAAATTGGAATGGACGGAAAGAGAAAAGCTCTTAAAAGTATATTTCGACACCTCGATTAATTCTTTGAAGGCAAAATATGAGATACAGTACGGCCATGTGGAACGACCGGCGCACAGGAATACTTCCTGGGATATGGCAAAGTTTGAAGTTTGCGCTCATAAATGGATGGATTACTCCGAAGAAGGTTACGGGATTTCTCTCCTTAATGACGGTAAGTATGGGCAGGGGATAAAAGACGGCACGATGAGTCTGACTTTGCTTCGCTCTCCAAAACCTCCGGATCCGGCGCTTATACACGGGATAAAACCTGCAAGTGAAGACGATACTGTGACCGACCAGGGCTTGCACGAGTTTACTTATGTGCTCTATCCTCATACCGGAAGTATTATAGAAGCGAAAACAGTGCAGGCGGGTTATGAGCTGAATACCCCGCTTAGGACCGCGCTTTTGGGGAAGGGAAGCAAGGGTAAACTCGGCAGGGCGCATTCTTTCTACTCTGTCGATAACGAATCGGTGATCATTGAAGCTGTAAAGAAGAGCGAGGAGGGAAATGATATAATTATCAGAATGTATGAGGCGTACGGTAAATCCGGGAAGGCGGTCCTTACGGTTGCAAATGAACTCGATATTAAGAAAGTGGAGCTTGTAAATATGCTGGAAGAAAAACAGGGCGCGTTGAAAATAGAAGACAGGAAAATTAAATTTAAAGTAAGGCCGTTTGATATTATTACGCTTAGACTTGTAATTGGCAAAAACTTTTAAAGTAATTGCACAACAAGCGGTATTGTGTTAAAATATTAATAGTTTTTTACTAAGGGGGGCGTATGCAGATACTTCAGAAGAAGGAAGCTGTAAAGGCAGGATGGGAATTAACAAAAAAACATCTTGGTTTTGCAATAATTACTTGCGCTGTCTATATTGGGATATCAGCGGGATTTGGCGCCCTTCAGAATTTTGTTAAAAAATCTGCCGGTACGGGAATTTTAAGCTTTAATATTATGATACTTGAGTACCTGGTCATGTTCCTCCTTACGATGGGTTTGTTGAAAATATTTATGAATCTTTATGACGGGAAGAAAGCCGGGCTTTCTGTGCTTTTTAGTACTTATGAACAGTATTTT
>JAZDIO010000105.1:0-6101 GCA_043804965.1 Candidatus Firestoneibacteriota bacterium
GTCCTATCACTTTCGCAATAGGTTTAAGTTCCTCCATTAATTTTTTGAACTTTTCCGGAAGAAGCGACTGATCGCCGTCAGACATAGCGTCTTCAGGATTAGGATGTACTTCCAGTATAAGGCCGTCACAACCCGCGGCAACGGCAGCTTTTGACATCGGCACTGCCCAACGCCATTTACCCGTGCCGTGGCTCGGATCTACAATTATCGGAAGATGGCTCAGGTGTTTTACCACCGCTACAGCAGAAAGATCCAATGTGTTTCTTGTCGCATCCTCAAATGTCCGTATTCCTCTCTCGCAAAGCATCACTTTGTGGTTACCGCGGGACATTATATATTCGGCCGACATGAGCCATTCTTTTATCGTGGAAGAAAGCCCGCGTTTTAAAAGCACAGGCACCCGGCACTCCCCGACTTCCTTTAGTAGTTCAAAATTCTGCATATTCCTGGTGCCTATCTGAATTATATCCGTATATCCGGCAACAAGCTCGACAGCCCTGGTATCCATTACTTCGGTAACAATGAGCAAGCCCGTCATTTCCCTGGCTTCAGCAAGCAGTTTTAAACCGTCCTCTCCCATCCCCTGAAAAGCATAGGGCGAAGTCCTCGGTTTAAAAGCACCTCCGCGAAGAATTGTTGCACCTGCTTCTTTTACTTTTTTTGCCACTTCAAACAAAACTTCTCTGCTTTCCACCGAACAGGGTCCTGCCATAACTTGGAGTTTTTTCCCTCCAATTTCCAGATTTCTTATCTTTATTACAGTATTTTCTTTTTGAAATTCCCGGCTGACAAGCTTAAAAGGCTGAAGCACCGACATTACTTTTTCAACACCCGGCATGGTCTCAAGAGGAAGTTCGGCAAGAATCCGGTCATCGCCGATAACCATAATGAGCGTACGTTCCACACCCTTGGAAATATGCGGAGTAAGACCTGCTTTCTCTACCTTCTCCACTACATGGCTAACTTCTTTGTCCGGTGTTCCGGGCTTTAGAACTATGATCATAATGTCCCCCAAAAATATTCCATTTACTATTCAGTCATTTTGTTTGATTGAGAACTTTTTTCAACGCTGAAATAAAACGCTTGTTCTGCTCCATCGTCCCGATTGTCACGCGAATAGTGGTTCCGGTTCCGATACACCTTACAATAATCCCCTGCTTCATAAGCGCTTCCCCGACAGCTTTAGCCTCAGCCTTCACATCAAAGAAAATAAAGTTAGCCTCAGAAGGCGCAGAAGTAATTCCTATCGCTTCCAATGCATCATTCAGCCATATTTTCCCTTCATTATTGACTTGCTTGCTTTCTTCGACAAACTTAATATCCTTAAGCGCCGCTATCCCTGCTGCCTGCGCAAGTAAATTAACATTAAACGGCTGCCTGGCTTTTTCAAGCTGATCAATAATTTCTTTCTTTGCAATACCATAGCCCAGCCGAATTCCCGCAAGGCCGTAGATTTTGGAGAAAGTACGGAGAATAATTATATTTTTTTCCTGTTTTACATACTCAATAGACTCAGGATAATCCGCCCGGCAAACATATTCATAATAAGCTTCATCCAGCACAACAATCACCCCGGGAGGAAGTTTCTCCAGGAATTCATCGAGTTTTTCCCTTGTAATCATCGTACCCGTAGGATTATTCGGATTCGCAATAAACACTATCTTGGTTTTATCCGTCACTTTCAAAGCCATTGCCTCAAGATCATAAGCATAGTCTTTCATGTCAATAAAAACCGGTACGGCATCCGCAATGGTTGTGACGGTTTTATACTCTACAAAAGTAAGCTTCGGATCACCCTGCACCGCTTCTTCGCCCGGGTTCAAAAACACCTGGGAAATTAATAGTAACAATTCGTCTGATCCGTTGCCAAATATCAGATTATTCTGCGGCATCCGAAGGTGTTCCGCCACGGCTTTTCTCAGATCATAGCAACTTCCCTCCGGATAGAAGTAAACCTGTTCTGCGGTTTTTTTTATAGCAGCAACCGCTTTTGGCGAAGCTCCGAGAGGATTTTCGTTTGAAGCCATCTTAATAACATTCTCTATCCCAAGTTCACGCTGTACTTCCGCCACCGGTTTTCCCGGTATATATGGGGATAATTTATCTATTGCATCTCTCTGAAGCTTCTTCATAGTGTTGTTTTCTCCAATATTGATAATTCCGTTAAGTTGCCTGATTTTAGCACAAACAGGCATAAAAGTCAAACAAGCGCGATTTAACTTCTAAATTGACTTGATTGCGGTATTTTGGTAAAATTTATCCAACTTTATATGAAAAACTTCCGAAAAACACCCAGGGTACAGGGTATAGCAACCAGTAACAAAGACAGCCGAAGAAAAAGCACTTTAGAAGCGCTTTGAAGGTATACTTAAGGAGGTTATCTAATAATGAAGAAACTTTTGGTAATAGTATTTTTTTGTCTTGGCGTTTCCGGTTCGCTCTTTTCAGCCGATACCGGCAGAATATGGGAAAGCCTGAACATCACAGCGCTCCTATCGCCTGAACTTTCCTTTACCGTAATACCCGGCCACAGATGGGAATTTGCAAAGGATCTCGGGTATACAAGCGATAGTTATTATCACGATCTCTACATAGGGCCTACCTATACCACGAAGATTGACGAGTTTCTCAAATTAAAATTCTCACTCTGGTACTACTATATGGGTTTTCCAAACAGGTTCACCGAATCCTATCCTTTTACTCACAGTATAGAGGTTATACCGGCGATAGATTGGAAGATTTCCGACAAACTCACAATCTCCGACAGATTGATATTCCACAACACCTTCTTTTCCTCTTCCTATGCTACCTCGGCTCAACAGAACGGCCTTTCTATGATGGTAAGAGAAATGATTACTTTTACCTACAGCCTTTCAGAAGTGGCTAGCAACCTCAAATTAACACTCGCAGACGAGGTCTTTATCGGGCTCCTGGAGGACAGCGAGACAGCACCTTCCAGTACCGGGTTCTACAGAAACGGTTTTAACGCAAACAGATTATATATCGGCTTTTCTTACTCAGTGGATCCTACGCTCAATATTGCGCCTCAGTATATATATGAAACGGCCTATAATTCGGCAGGCACACTTACCTCGAACAATCATAATTTTAACCTGTCAGTGACTTACCAACTGAAACTGTTTTAATGAAGTCAATACAGAAATTCCTCATGACGGTTATTTTCGTGATTTTGTAGTTGCCCGATTCATCGGGCGCCTTAAAAACGCTCAATAAATTGAGCAACTACAAGAAAAATCACGCACTTTTCCCTTCTTGAGGAATTTCTGAAGTCAATACTTTTTCCTTGACTATTTAACCTCTGATTGTTAACATTACATTGTCAACCATATGTCACACTGGAGATTTACAATGAAATGTTTTATAGCTATCACATGTTTACTCTTTTCTACAATATGTTTTGAAGGTAAAGAGCCTTTAGAATTAGAAGAAATACTGGTAACAGGAACCAAGCTTAATATCGGTAATCCTTTTTTGATCTCGGTAGATACAACTGAGACCGGAAGATTGTGCATTGAAGATGCCCTGTTAAGCGTTTCAGAAACCGATATCCAGCAAAGAGGCGCATTTGGCATGCAAGCCGACTATGCTATAAGAGGATCAACCTTTCAGCA
This sequence comes from Candidatus Firestoneibacteriota bacterium, assembly GCA_043804965.1. Lineage (GTDB taxonomy): Bacteria > Oederibacteriota > D2-FULL-39-29 > D2-FULL-39-29 > D2-FULL-39-29 > D2-FULL-39-29. The sequence continues at coordinate 3,633 of JAZDIO010000105.1, forward strand.
GACAGCGGTACTTTTAGACGGAATAAAAATTAACGACTCTCAGACTGCTCATTTCAACTGTGATATTCCCGCGCCGTTCTTGCTTTTGCAAAACATTAATATTCTAACCGGCCAGGGCTCCGCAATATACGGTTCAGCCGCAATGTGCGGAACCTTCGATATAAAGACAAAAACCGCGGAAAACGATCTTTTTTTCCTTAAGAGTTACGCCTCAAGCTATAATACCTTTTATTCCGGAGGTACACTCTCTCTGGCTTTACCGAAAAGCTATCTGCTGCTGTCTGCCGACGGAAGTTCCTCAGACGGCTACAGCTATGATACGGACTTCAGGCGTTATGCCGCGGCTGTTAAAGCGGGCTTCCGGCAAGCTGAATTCTCTTCAGATATCTACGCGGGATATACCGAAAAAGATTTCGGCGCTTATGATTTTTATACCCCGGGAAAGAACAAACCTTCCCGGGAAAAAACAGGCTCCTTTTTGATCTCCTCTTCAAATAAAATATTTCTGCAAAAAGATACTGCAAATATCTCGCTTTCCTACAAAAGGCATCTCGATGACTTCATTCTGACTCTTTTAGATCCGTCCGCCTATAGAAATCTTCATATATTAAACGATGTCAAACTCGGCCTTTCTTATGCTCCTTTTTTTGAAAACGGGATAAAGACAGTATTGGGTTCTTCTTACGGATTATCATCTCTTGACAGTTCAAGCCTCGGAAAAAAGCAGGAAGAATATCCCGGGATATTCCTTGAAACGTTTTTTCCTTTAACGGACAAGTATTCGCTTAATGCCGCCGTTTTACTTGAGTCGAGAAAACAACTTTGCGAAACCGCTGAAAGTCTTGGTTTTTCCTTTAAACCGGATAATACAACGGATATTAAATTATCAGCCGGCAGATCTTTTCGTTTTCCGTCTTTCACAGAACTTTATTACACGGATCCCTTTAATATAGGAAACGATAACCTGGCGGCGGAAAAAGTATACTCCGTCGAACTTGGTATTGTTTCAAAACTCTGTACGGAGGTCAAAGGAAGCTTGTCCCTTTTTTACAGGTATCAGAAGGACCTGATCGACTGGGTAGCGGAAAGCGGTTTATGGAAAGTACAGAACATCGGAACCTCGGAATTCTACGGAAGCTCCGCGGCTTTTGACCTCAAGGTAAACGAAGATAATGGAGCAACTATCTCCTATTCCTTTACCAGGGCAATAACAGGAACGATTTATGAGTCCAAGTACGCCTTGAATTTTCCGGAACATAAGCTGAACATTAATATCAATATAATGCTTCCTTTCGAAACAACTTTAAACCTGCCGGCCCTTATTATCATCAGAAACACAACAGGAAACTATGAAACACTCTCTTTGACTATTTCAAGAAAAATAGATAACACAAAGATTACTCTTGGAATAAACAATGTATTTAACAGGCAGTATCAGGATATAGCAGGAGTAACACAACCAGGAAGAACCCTTTTCTTCGGCGCGGAAATGTATTTTAAGTAAAAACGTCATATCACCTTAATCTGGCGCACCTGTAATTCGTCACCCGCTGCCCGTTACAATCTTTTTATGTTGCACAAATCGATTTTCTGGTATAAACTAAAATTATAGGGAAAGGGGGGCTTGGTGTCAATATACCGCGAACCGCTTTATTATGAAATAGCTTTTAATTTCATCAATCCTTCCAGGCAAATTAACCTGTTTAAATCATTTATTAAAAGATATTCAAAAATAAAAACTTCGTCTTTTTTAGACATCGGATGCGGGCCGTCTCCTCAACTATTAGAGCTGGCAAAACGCGGTTATAAATGCACCGGTTTAGATCTTTGCCCTAATATGTTAAAATATCTTATCAGAAAAGCGAAGAAAGCCGGATTTTCAATAGAAACCAAGAAAGCCAATTTTATCAATTTCAAATTAAAAAAACAGTTCGATTTTGCAATGATAATGATGGGAACCATAGGCTATATCGACAGTACAGAAAAGCTCGTATCCCATCTGAAATCAACCGCTAAAGTTCTAAAGCCCGGCGGACTTTACCTTATTGAAAACTTCAGGACCGTCAGAAGCAAAGAACACTCCTTCTCTCCTCAGACCTGGAAGATAAAACGGAGGGGAATTTTTGTCAAAGTATTCTACAAAATAGACGTCAAAGATAGGGCCCGCGGATTAGAAACGGAAACCATTCTTCTTGAGGTTGAGGATCACGGGAAAAAACACTTTTTAAAACAAAAGGCCGATATAAAAATATTTTCGCCGATAGAATTTTTCGAAGCCCTAAATAAAACAAAAGATTTTGAATTTCTGGGCTGGTTTGACAGGAAAACCTTAAGAAGCACAAAACTTCCAAAAATCGGCAACTATACGCTTTTAAGAAGGAAAGACTAACCTTTCTTCACTTTTCAAGCCCTACGGATCTTTATCTTTACGCACTTGTAGTTCCCTGTCAGAAAAGATACAACCCACCC
>JAZDIO010000106.1:0-4465 GCA_043804965.1 Candidatus Firestoneibacteriota bacterium
CTGCTTAGAAGAAGATCGTAGCAATTCTCTTATTGTCTTAACTAATTCTGTATACCATATCTTTCCAAAGCATTTCAGGGGGGTACCATCTACCTTCCCATTACCACGTGATGTACGATTTCAACTTGTGCCCATCTACTCCGATATGATATACTTTTCCATAAGGGTTACCTCCAGCCGCTATTTCCGTAGCGGGCTCTGATTTGGTTTCGGTCAATACAATTTTACACTAAATTGTATCACCGAGGTAGCCCTTTCATAATATCAGTCCCTAATTTAATTGACAGGTTGATATTAATATGTTACTATGTGAGGGAAATAGCACGTAGGCAAAGTGTGTGGGAGGATGAATGGAAACGAAGGAAAAGATATATCATTTGCAGGCGAATATTTTAAAAGCGCTGGCGCACCCGATACGCATTAAGATAGTGGAATTTCTTTCAAGGGGTGAACAGTGTGTCTGTAAAATAGTTCCGGCGGCCGGAGGAGAACGTACAGGGGTCTCTAAACATCTGGCGATACTTACAAAGGCAGGTATTTTGTCCGCCAGAAAGAAGGGGTTGTTTGTCTATTATAGTCTGAAGGCAGGGTGTGTCTGTAATTTTCTTTCCTGCTGTGAAAAGGTGATATCGGAGCACTTTAAGGAAAGAAATGAAATAAACAAGGAAATAAAAAAAACCAACAGGTACAGAACTAAAAGAAGTAAGGGACTCTTGAAGGAGATTGAGAATTGAAGGAAATATTAAAATTTGCAGGCATAGTGCTGGTATTTCTGGGGTTATATTTTATACCTTTTGAAAGTATAGGGTTATCCGGTGCTTTTCTTGAGGCGTTTATGATGGCTCAGGATTACGCCAGACAGCATGTTTTGCTCTGCCTGGTTCCGGCGTTTTTTATTGCGGGCGCGATAACTAACTTTGTAAGACAGGAAGCTGTAATTAAATATCTTGGAGCAGGGGCAAAAAAATTTACAGCTTACGGGGTGGCCTCAGTTTCCGGGGCTATTCTTGCTGTTTGTTCCTGTACGGTACTCCCGCTTTTTGCCGGTATTTATGCTAATGGAGCCGGACTTGGTCCTGCCGCAACTTTTTTATATTCAGGACCTGCGATAAACGTCCTTGCGGTTATCCTTAGCGCAAGGGTGCTTGGAATTGAGATAGGAGCGGCAAGAGCTGTTAGTGCGGTTGTAATCTCTATTTTTATCGGTCTTCTTATGCATTTTTTCTTTTTGAAAGAAGAGAAAGAAAGACAGGTTAAAAATACGGCTGCTTTTGCGGCAAATGCGGAAATGAAGGAAAGAAGAAATCTTTTTCAGATCTCTTTGTTTTTTGGGGTTATGATTCTAATTCTTATTTTTGCAAATTGGAGCAAAGTTGGTCCCGGTGCATTATGCTGCCCTCCTGATCTTACAATTCAAAACCTTGTTACCGGAAAGATAGAAAGCGGGTTCTTTCTGGGTTTGTGGGGGCTTATTTTCAGGTACAAATGGGTGCTAACGGTCGCTTTATTGACAGCTCTTTCAATAATGCTTGTAAATTGGCTTGAAAAAGATGAACTTAAGAGCTGGATGTCTTCTACATGGGATTTTACAAAACAGATATTGCCTTTGCTTTTAGCCGGTGTGCTTGCATCGGGATTCTTTCTTGGACGCCCGGGCCATGAAGGAATAATTCCTTCCTCCTGGATAGCAAAAATTCTTGGCGGAAACGGAATAGTCGCCAATTTGTTTGCTTCTGTGGCAGGTGCTTTGATGTATTTTGCCACTCTTACTGAGGTTCCGATAATCCAGGGACTGATAGGTTCAGGTATGGGAAAAGGTCCTGCGTTGACTTTACTTCTTGCCGGCCCGGCCTTAAGCCTGCCGAGTATGATAGTCATAGTTAAAATGATAGGCGTAAAAAGAGGATTAGCTTACATTAGTCTTATTATTGTTTTATCGGCAGCTGCCGGAATGGTATTTGGGGCAATTTTTTAAAGGAGGTAAAATAAAATGAAAATAGAGATACTTGGAACCGGTTGTACGAAATGCAAAAGACTTTACGAACTGGTACAGGAAGCAGTAAAAGAATCCGGCGTAGAAGCGGAAATAACTAAGGTGGAAAAAATAGAAGATCTTATGAAATACAACGTGATGATAACACCTGCTCTTGTATTGAACAGTGTGCTGAAAGTATCCGGCAGATTGCCGGCAAAACAGGAGATTATCAACTGGATTATGACCGAGTTATCAAAAAAATAACAGGAGGATATCGAGATGGCAAATTGTTCTTGCGGTTGCGGAGGGAAAAACGTATTGATATATTCATGCTCCGGAGCTTGTGATACGGCGGAAATATCGGATCTGGCGGCGAGGAAACTAAGAAGCAACGGTGTCGGTAAGATGTATTGCTTGGCCGGGATAGGTGCAAACCTGACTAATTTTATTGAACAGGCAAAAGCTGCCGATTTGAATGTAGTAATAGACGGGTGCGCTGTCGGCTGCGGAAAGAAGATATTTGAAGGTAAAGGTGCTAAAATGAAATGCTTTGCTGTAACTGATTTTGGTATGGAAAAAGGAAAAACACCCGTGACTCCGGAAAATGTGCAGAAAACAGTAGAGGGAGTGAAAAAAGGGATAGGCTGCTAAAGTCCCGTGATGCCCCTCCCCTTATGATAGAAGGGAGGAAAATATATCAGGAGAAACTTATGAAGAAGTTTGTTGTATTTTTGTTTGTTGCTGTATTCCTGTTTACCGGTTGTTCAGGGGAGAAGAAGCAGGTGGAACAAAAGGGAAACACCAGAGTTGTTTTGGTAAAAGAAAAGATGCCCGGCACTCCTGAAATAGTAGTTGTAAAAGCAATTAAAAAGATAAAAAAGCAAGTAGAACCGCTTGTTACTTTTGTTGAGCTGGGCTCGGTAAATTGTATTCCCTGTAAGATGATGCAGAAGGTGCTGAGGGAAGTAGACGCAGAGTATAAAGATAAGGTGAAAATTATCTTTTATGACGTCTGGACCCCTGAAGGAAAACCCTTCGGGCAAAAGTATTTTATAAACGTAATTCCCACCCAAATATTTCTGGATAAGACAGGGAAGGAGTTCTTTCGACACGAAGGATATTTCCCGAAGGAAGATATTGAAGCACTGTTTGCGAAGCAAGGAATAAGTAAAATCAAACACTAATTTCTAAATTTGAAATTCCAAGAAAGGATAGGGGCGGGTTAGTTTTTTATGACTGTCCCCGGTTAAAGTCGGGAGAGAATGTAAAATGGAGCAGTTGTTTGTATCACTTTCGCGCGCTGTTGAAGGAGCACCTTTTATAGCGCTGGCCGCCTCGTTTTGCTGGGGGATACTTAGTATTTTATTAAGCCCTTGCCATCTGGCAAGTTTGCCGCTGATTGTCGGATTTATCAGCGGACAGGGAAAGATATCAGTTAAGCGAGCTTTTGTTATTTCTGCGGCATTTGCAGTAGGAATACTGATCACTATCGGGATAATTGGTGTTATAACTGCGGCGATGGGCAGGATGCTTGGAGATACCGGTCCATACGGTAATTATATTGTAGCTGTCGTTTTTTTTATAGCGGGCCTTCACTTGCTCGGTATTATTCCTATGCCTTTTTCCGGACCAAAACAAGTCGGGATGAAACAAAAAGGTTTGTTTGCCGCTTTTTTACTCGGCTTAATATTTGGTATAGCTTTAGGGCCCTGTACCTTTACCTATATGGCTCCTGTTCTTGCTGTTACGATGAAGATTTCTTCAAAAGAGCTTTTGTATCCTATAGGGCTTTTGTTGGCTTATGGGATCGGTCACTGTGCTGTAATTGTTATAGCAGGTACATTCAGCGGGGGGGTGCAAAAATATCTGGATTGGAATGAAAAATCTAAAGGAGCTGTCATAGTAAAAAAAGTTTGCGGCGTGCTGGTAATTTTTAGCGGGATATATCTGATCTTCAAGTAATACTGACGCTTAGAAACGTAAAAGTATTTATGACGTTATGCCGAAGAAAACCACGGGGTGTTAGCTTAGAGAGTTTCATTTCTGATTGCGTAAGACTTCAAGCATTGAAGCGATGTTCTCTATCGGAACATCTTTTGGAGTCGCGTGTGCGGGAGAAAATATATAACCCCCGTCTTTTCCGATCTCTTTTATTAGTTTTAGAGTCTCAGATTTAACTTCATTCGGAGTGCCAAAAGGAAGTGTTTTCTGGGTGCTCATACCTCCAAAAAACGTTAACTTGCTCCCAAATTTATTTTTAATTTTATATACATCGAAAGCCTCCGGCTGGAAGGGGTTAAATACATCTACACCTATTTCAATTAAATCCGGAAATATTTCTTCAACATCCCCGCAGGAGTGAATAAATACTTTTTTACCAGAATCATGCACTTTCTTGTACATCCGGGCAATCCTGGGCTTAATAAATTTTCTCCAGTGCTTGGGCCCCATAATAAGCCCCTGCTGCTGCCCCCAGTCATCTCCAAAACG
>JAZDIO010000107.1:0-2662 GCA_043804965.1 Candidatus Firestoneibacteriota bacterium
GGGGAATGTTTATTCCAAGCGCAGCAAGCGCTTCCTTTGCCGCCTTCAGCTGGCCTCTTCCTCCGTCAACCAGCACCAGGTCGGGCAGTTTTTTCTCCTCCAGAGCTCTTTTATATTTTCTTCCGACAACTTCTTTAAGCATTCCGGTATCATTTGGGCCGGAGAGCGTTTTTATTTTAAATTTACGATAGCCGTTTTTATCCGGTTTGCCGTTAAAAAAGCGGACTACAGAACCTGCCGCGTTTGTGCCGGAAATATTAGAGATATCTACACCGTCTATTGTCAGAGGCAGCGTTTTTAGCAAAAGTAAATTTTGAAGACCGGCAAGTGCTTTTTCTATTTGAGTGTTCCTGGAATCTTCCCTGGCTTCCGTTGACATCTCCACCTTGTGTTTATTCTGTGCGGCAATCAGTTGCGCCAGTTCTTTCTGATCCCTGAAAAGCGCAGCTTCTTCGTAATCCATCCTTTCTGAAGCTTTTTTCATTTTGGCATCGAGTTTATTTTCGAGTTCCCGCTGTTTTCCGCTTAAAAAAATAACAACTTCTTTGACCTGACGGGCATACGCTTCTTTTGTTGTTTTTCCGAGACAGGGCGCGCTGCAGAAATTTATCTCTTCTTTCAAACAGGCTCTTGCCGGTTTTTTTCCCGGAGGCAGGGGAAGATCAAGCCGGCAGTTTCTGAGTTTAAAGGTTTTTTGGATCACCTTAATTATGTTTCCTACAGAGCCCAAGACATAAGGGCCAAAGTATTTTTCATTGTCCGGTAAAACCCGTCTTGTCAGCGATATCCTGGGATACTCCTCCTTGACGGAAATTTTGATGTAGGGGTAGGTTTTATCATCTTTAAAAAGTACGTTGTATTTTGGCCGGTATTTCTTAATGAGCTTGCTTTCCAGAATCAAGGCTTCCATTTCATTTTGTGTTGTAATGATATCTATATCGGATATTTTTAGAACTAATGCTGCTATTTTACGGTCATACCGGCTTTTATCCAGAAAGTATGATTTTACCCGGTTTTTTAGATTTGCGGATTTTCCGACATAAATAATCCTGCTGTCGGCATCCTTCATCAGGTAAACACCGCTCTTTTCAGGTATAGTCTTGATTTTTTCAGTTAGGCTCATTAGAAGCCATTTTACCCGTATAAAACCTAAAAATCAAGCCCTGTCCTGCTCTCTCAGAAATTCCTCAAAAAAGGTAGTAAAGAAGAAAAAGAAAAGAGAAAAAAAATAACCGGCTGAATGGGTATAATCACCAGCGAAGGGTGCCAAGCGAAGGTGCCAGGCACCCAAAAAGCGTTGCTCTATATGAGCATTTATATGGCGGCACTCCCTTTGGGTGCCTGGCACCATTACGGTGGATTTCTTATAATCGACTAAGCTATTTCCGTTTTTACTTCTTTATTGCCATTTTCCTCATTTTTGTCCCGGAAATTCCTATCTTGATCTTGGAGAAGTTTGTATCGATCAGGGGTAAGCGTAACTTTTCGGCAGGTGCAGCTTTTAAGTTGCGTGTTTTAAAGCATCTTTGAGCACTCTGAAATCATGCTGAAAGCAAATCCGCCTGCGGCGCGAGGAGGCGGATACCTTTTTCAATAAGATGAGGGAGCTCTTATTTTTAAGGGCTTTTCTTGACTTATACCGGGTTTTCTTGTAAAATAATAGAACTATGAGTTATGAAGAATTTTATGGATTAAAAGAAGAACCTTTTGCTATAACGCCTGACCCTAAATTTTTTTATGAAAGCGACCAGCATATGGGGGCCTTAATACGCGTGCAGCATGCCATTGATTCGTCAAAGGGCTTGTGCGTGGTAATAGGGGATATGGGACTTGGCAAAACTTTTATAAGCCGGAAAATATTGGAAAAACTCCAGGCAGACGAGGGAAAATATGAGGTTTCCCTGCTTATTATTATACATCACGAAATTACCGCCGCCTGGCTTATTAAAAGAATAGCTTTATCGCTCGGTATAGAATTTCCAGCAGAAGACAAATCCAATTTAATTTCTCAGATTTGCAGACAGCTGATTCAGATAGATGACTCAGGCAAAAAGACCGTGCTTTTGATAGATGAAGCCCACATGCTTCAGCTTAAAGAAATTTACGAAGAACTCCGGGGGCTTTTAAATGTCGAAGCCCGTAACCACAAATTGCTGAATATTATTTTGTTCGGATCGCTGGAGCTTGAAAATTTTCTTCAACTTGACCCTCCCTTGGTTTCCAGAATAGGGCTTAAATTTACTTTAAAACCCCTTGATAAAAAAGCAACGACAGGTTATATAGCCCACCGTTTAAAGGTTTCCGGAGCCAGCAGGGAAATATTTACACCTGAAGCCTGTGAGATAATTTTTGCGGCTTCAAGAGGAGTTCCGAGGCTAATAAACACTATAAGCGATAACGCTCTGCTTGAAGGCTTTTTGGAGAAGAAAGAACGGATTGGGCCGGAAATTATTGCCGCCGTTGCCGACTCTCTCGGTATTAAAAAACCGGAAGAACCGTCTTCTTCTTCGGAGTCCGAATCGGAAGGCGAAAAAAATAAGGATGAACAACAAAAGAAGAAAAAAGTAGGAGATTGGTACTACACCTAACAACAAGTTGTAGTTGCTCGATTTATCGAGCCTATATATTGTGGTCATGAAGCTAAAAATTGAATTGCGATACA
>JAZDIO010000108.1:0-3792 GCA_043804965.1 Candidatus Firestoneibacteriota bacterium
AGCATCTTTAAACAGGAAGGTGAAGTGACGGTCTGGGTTTCGGTAGACGAGCCCCATATCCCGCTCATGATGAAGAGCAAAGCCTTTGTCGGTTCCATCAACGCAGTATTAATTAATGTTGTAGTGCCAAATTGAGCAAAGGATTAAATATCAAACTTTAACTGTAAACCGTAACTGATTTTACTTTCTACAAAGGAGTTAACCCGATGAAAAAGGAAATAGAAAAAGAACTGAAGGAATCCGCAAAAACAATTCTTGCGGCTAGAAAAATTTCCAAGGAGATAGAAATAGTCATTGATAAAATATATGGAAGCTATCTCCGCGGAGGGAAGCTCCTAGTATTTGGAAACGGCGGTTCCGCGGCGGATGCCCAGCATTTTGCTGCTGAGTTTGTGGGGCGTTTTGCCAGGGAAAGGCGCCACTTGCCTGCACTTGCTCTGGCGGCGAATACCTCTTCGGTAACGGCCATTGGAAATGATTACGGGTATAAATACGTATTTTCAAAACAAGTGGAAGCGTTTGCAAGAGAAGAGGATGTCTGTATCGGTATAAGCACGAGCGGCAATTCTGAAAATATTATTGAAGCTATGAAAAAAGCAAAGTCCCTCGGTTGTTTTGTTGCCTGTCTTACAGGCCAAAAGAAAGCCAAAATGCATAATCATGCCGATGTTTCCCTGAAAATCCCGGGTAAAAAAACCTGGCATATTCAGGAAGCCCACATTGCAATCTTGCATTTGATCTGCAAGATTGTTGAAGAGCGGTTATTTCCTTAAAAAACACTGAAAAAGGGGCGGAAGAATACTTGTATATATGATAAAATTAGTTATTTTACAGTATTGGAGGCTTTAATGGGCGGTTACTTTGGAGTTGTTTCAAAAAAAGACTGTGTAGCAGATTCTGATTTTTTCGAATTTCAAGTTTAAATCTTCGAATTTGTCTTTTCCACTGCCTTAATTCCGTCCGCCGCTGAACTTGTTATTCCGCCGGTATAACCGGCGCCTTCGCCTGCCGGATAGAGGCCTTTTATGTTTACCGATTCAAATCCTTCAGTGCGTTTTATTCTTGCGGCGCAGGAAGTTCTTGTTTCGGGGGCGAGGAGGAGCCCGTGCTCTGAAACAAATGACGGATACTCGGGTCCCCACCGGTTAAAAGCGGCGAGCAAGGTTTCACTTATAAACTTTGGAAATATCTCTTCAAGGCCGACGGCTTTAGTCCCGATTTTACATGAATTCTTGTTTAACACTGCGGACTTCCTGCCGGCTAGAAAATCTGACAGATTCTGAGCGGGGACTTTAAAACTGCCGCCGCCGGCATCATAAGCTTTTTGTTCTATCTCTTTTTGAAACTCCAGGCCGGAAAGGGGAGAGGCGGAGGGGTAATCAGACGGCTGACAGGTGATAATAAAAGCGGTATTGGAGAAGGCAGAATCTCTTTTTGAATAACTCATGCCGTTTACAACCAAAAGGCCAGGTTCAGAGGAAGCGTTCACTACTTCTCCGCCGGGACACATGCAGAAAGTATTCAGCCTTCTCTTTGTTTTCTCGTCAGTATAATTAAAAGAATAACTTGCCGCTCCCAGCCCTGAAAAATTCTTATATTTTTCACCGTATTTCATTTGATTGATTATTTCAACGGGATGTTCCACCCTGATTCCTACGGATATCGGTTTTTGCTCCAAGGTCACGCCTTTTTCATTTAAAAGAAGAAAGGTATCCCTCGCCGAATGCCCGACTGCCAGATAAACACTTGAAGAAAAATGTTCCCTTTTGCCGTTTATTACAACACCTTTGACTTTGCCTTCACGGATAAGGAGGTCAGTCATCTTTGAATTAAAGAAAACTTCCCCGCCTTTTTCAATTATATAATTCCTGATATTTTTAACGACCTCGCATAAAACATCCGTTCCCAGATGAGGCCTGGCAGTATATTTTATTTGAGGAGGAGCGCCGAATTTTACAAGGGTGTCAAGAACCTTGTTGATATAAATCGAGTTCTTGGCTCTTGCAAAAAGTTTTCCGTCGGAGTACGAACCTGCTCCGCCTTCGCCGAACTGGATATTTGACTCGGGATTTAAAATTCTTTCTTTTATGAAAGTGTTAATATCCGCGCGCCTCTCTTCTATTTTTTTACCTCGTTCAAAAATTAAAGGACTTTGCCCGTATTCAAGAAGGGAAAGCGCCGCAAACATCCCCGCAGGGCCGAAACCTATAACAATCGGCCTTTCTTTTGACGGTCTCGGTGTTATTTGGGCGGGTATTTTATCGAAATAAAGGGGGAGATTATCTTTGTTTTTAAAATCCGGAGCCACCTTTATAACTATTGAAAGTCTGTAGTAGAACTGCTCCGGGTTTTCAGCCTCAAGCTCTTTGAACAGTATTTTTACCAGCTTCAACTGTTCTTCGCCGACAGAGAGCTTTTCTGCCGCCGCAGTAATATACTCGGAACCCCCGTCTTTTTCAACAGGTATCAACAAATCATTTATAATTAACTGCAATTATTACCTGCCTTATGCTTGTATCAGAGGAATCCAAAAACTCATCAAAAGATCCGCCAATTATTTAGGGCGGATCGTCGAGAGATCCGCCAATTATTTAGGACGGATCGTCGAGAGATCCGCCTGATATAACTGGCGGAAGCGGAATCGTTCTTACTGATATTAGCCGATTTCCCCCTAAGTTTCAAGGAAGAATGATTTAGAAAGAGGTTTTCAGTGTTGACCGATACAGTTCTTCTAATATATATTATATTGAGAAATCTTGAAGAAAAGGTTAAAATGAAACTCTCCGAGCTCACGCTCGGGGTTTTCTTTGGCATAACGTCATAAAACTGGGAGTAAAGCCAAAAGATTGCCCAAAGAAAAAAGAATAAACAAATTAGCAAGGCGTTCCTTAATGTTTAAAGAGAGAAATCTTGTATAAAGAAAAAAAATGCATATAAAAAGTTTTATGTTCATATTATTTGCTGTTTTGACAGCCAATTACGTCTTTTCTTTTGATTCTAAAATAATTTGTATTACTCCGTTTGAAAATTCAACTGAAAATGAAGAATTTGAACAATTGAGAACTATAGTAGGGGATATATTTGCATCTGAATTGATTGGTTGTAAGGATATTATAGTTGTGGAAAGAGAAAGATTAAATGACGTGATAAAAGAACAAAAGTTAGCATTAACAGGGCTTGTTAACGATAATAAAATGGTGAGAATTGGTAAAATATTGGGTGCAAATATCATTCTAACCGGCGGCTTTGCTTTAAGTGAATCTAATATTAAGATAAACGTACATCTTTTTGAAGTCGAAACTACAAGGTTAATAAAATCCGAAGAGATAACCGGAAAATCTTCAGAAATACTTGATCTGATTAAAATACTTTCAGAAAAACTTATTAAGGATTTAAATATAGAAAAAGGAATAAATAAAAGAGAAGAAACTGATGAAAGATTTGATTTGAATATACGTTTTATCAAGGGTCTTGGGTTTTATTATGGATGTGAGTATGATCGTGCAATTCTGGAGTTTATGAAGCTTTTGCGGCGGGATCCTTCAAATACAGATGCGCTCTTTTGGAAAGCTGAGAGTTATTATGCAGGAAAAGAATATAATCATGCAAAGACAGATTACGAAAATATATTAAGAATTACCCCTGATTATAAGAATAACGAAAAAATAAGAAGCCGCATTAAAATTTTAACAAACGAGGAAAAATAGCATGAAATTAATGAGAAGTTTATTGACAATCTGTTTTATAGTCTCATTTCTTTTAGCAATCTCCGAAGTGCATATTTATGCAGCT